>JBDUCG010000071.1:0-7873 GCA_040003565.1 Chloroflexota bacterium
TCGGTGCCGTTCCCGAGCAGCGTCGTGCCGCCGAAGTCCTGGGGTAGGTGGACGAACGAACCACGGTCGAGGTCGACGATCGTGACCGCGTGACCAGCCTTGTCGAGCTGACCCGCGAGGAACGCACCGACCCGGCCGCAGCCGACGATGACGATGTTCAAGGTGTCTCTTCCTGACGATACGCGAGCACCGCACAGTGCGCTCCCACGTAGACGCCCTGGACCGTCTTTCCGACGTACACCCGGCCTAAACGCTTGCGGAACGGCATGCCCAACACGATGAGGTCCGATCTCCGGTCGCGCGCGGTGTCGATGATCGCGGCCGCGGCCTCCCGCGCCTGCACGAGCTCGGTCTCGATGTGCGCACCGGCCTGTTCTGCGACCTTCACGGCTTCATCGAGAATGGCCTCGCCGCGCTCGCTCTCCGGCTCCAGGACCGCGTCGAGCGGAAGGTTCCAGCGCACCTCGATCACGTGAATGGCCACGATCTCCGCCTTCGCGGGCTTCCCGAGAACGATCGCGAAACGGATGACCTCGGGGTCCACGCTCGTGCCCCCGAGCGGCACGAGGATGCGTTTCAACTGCATTGCTCGCGGGAGTCTACTGCGCTGAATCCTCGGGCTCGCGCGGTATGACGCCGTGGCCAGGGTCTTCGGTGTGGTACGGGATGTCGATCACGATCGTGTTCGGTCGGAACAGCAGCGAGAGCTTCAGGCGCAGCGCCGTCTGGCTGTGAAGGATGAACTCCCACCAGTACCGCGGCACGAACTCGGCGAGCACGACGGTGATAGGACGATCGTCGCGCTTGTCGATCGCCTCGATGTATTTCAGCAGCGGCTGCAAGAGCGAGCGATACGGCGACTCGATGACATCGAGCGGCACTTCCGTCGTCCAGCGCTTCCAGCGGCGCTCGAACTCCTTGGCGCTCTCCGCGGTCGTCGCGATGTGCACGGCGCGCACGGTCGGTGAGATGGAGCGCGCGAAGGCGACCGCCTGCAAGGTCGCGCGATCGAGCCGAGCCACGGGGATGAGGACGACCGGTGGCTTCAGCGTTGGGATCGGCTCGTCCGGCCGTTCGAGCATCAGCGCCTCGTGGACGGATCGGTAGTGCCGGTTGATCAGGAAGAGCAGCCCTACCAGGATGGGCATCACGACCAGCACCATCCACGCGCCGTAGAGGAATTTCGTGTAGGCGACGACCAGGAGCACCGTGCCAGTGACGATCGTTCCGAACGTGTTGATGAACATGCTGAGGCGCCAACCAGGATTGCGCAGGCGCCACCAGCGCCGCACAAGTCCGCTCTGCGAGAGGGTGAACGCGACGAAGACACCGATCGTGTACAGCGGCACGAGCTCCGTGACGCTCCCGTGGAAAGCGGCCAGCACCAGGGCCGACATGACCGCCAGCGCGACGATCCCGAACGAGAAGGCCAGGCGCTCCCCGCGGAAGGCGAACTGCCGCGGCATGAAACGATCGTCCGCGAGCACCGAGGCGAGGCGAGGGAAGCCGGAGAACCCGGTGTTCGCCGCGAGCAGCAGGATGATGGCGGTCGAGATCTGGACGACGTAATAGAAAGGTGTCCCGTCGCCCACGAGCGATCTCGTGAGCATGCTGTTCACGGTCTCGAGCTCGGATTGGTCGGGCGCGATGCCGATCTGCGTGGCGAGGAACGTCAGCCCCAGGAACAGCGTGGCGAAGATCGCGCCCATCCAGATCAGCGTGATGACCGCATTGCGCGACTCGGGCGGCTTGAAGTTGGGAACGCCATTCGCGATCGCCTCGCTCCCGGTGAGACCGACCGAGCCTGAAGCGAAGGCGCGCAGCACGATGAGCGGCGTCAGCAGCTCGAGGCCCTCGGGCTCGAAGGCGTCGCGCGGTACGACGGCGGCCGGCATATCACCGGACGCGATGCGGTACGCGCCGTACGCGATCAGCGCGAGCAGCGAGAGGATGTAGACGTATGTCGGCGCGGCGAAGATCACGCCCGCCTCGCGGATGCCGCGCAGGTTGCCGATCGTCAGCAGGGCGATGAGTCCGAGCGACCAGAGGACGCGGTGGTCGTGCACGGCGGGGATGAAGCTGGAGATGGCGGCCACGCCGGCCGCCGCCGACACGGCGACGGTCAGCACGTAGTCGATCAGCAACGCTGACGCGGCGACGAGCCCAGGGAGCACGCCGTGGTTGTCCTTGGCGACGATGTAGCTGCCGCCGCCGTTCGGATAAGCACGGATGACGCGCGACTCCGAGAGGATGACCACCGCAAGGACGACGCAGACCGCGATCGCGATCGGCATGGTGAGCGCGAGCGCCGCGCCACCGGCGATCGCGAGGACACGCATCGCTTCTTCGGTCGCATATGCCGACGAGGAGATGTTGTCGGAAGCCATGATCGCGAGGCCCGTCTTCTTCGAGAGCCGCTCGCCAGCCTCGTCCTCGGACGTGAGTCGCGCGCCGAAGAGGAAGCGGCGTCCCGCCTCGAAGACCCGGCCGAGCCGGCTCTCCGCCGCATCGACGCGCGGCGTTGCCACGTAGTGGCCGCCCTTGCGCCGGAACTCGGCGGCGGCGGGTCGGACGATGCGCACCCGACGGTCGCCGATCTTCGAGCCGACCTGGTGTTTGCGCTCCTCTAGGGATGGGGTGTCCGAGCCGTCGCCCCCGTCCTTATCGCCTCGGTCGCTCATCCTCCACGTCCAGCGGCTCGGGATCGTCGAGGTGATACGGAACGTCGAGCACGGCGGTGTTGCGCCGAACGAATAGCCGTAGCTTCAACAGCAGCGCGGTCTGGTTGTGGAGCAGTGCTTCCCACCAGTGCCGCGGCACGAACTCTGCGAGCACGACGATGATCGGCCGTCCGGGCCCGCCCCGGTCGATCGCGTCAAGGTACTTGAGCAGCGGTGGCATGAGCGCACGGTACGGCGAGATTATGGTATCGAGCGCGATCGCATCGCCAACGACGCTCTGCCACCTCCGCTTGAACCCTTTGGCGCCGTCCACGTCGTACGAGATGTGGACCGCGTGGACCTCGCCACCGAGCCCACGCGCGATGCTGAGCGCGCGCAGGGAAGCGCGATCGATCCGGCTGATCGGCACGACGACGCGCGGCACCGTCGCCTGTACGCGGACCGGCGCACTGGCCGCGATGAGCAGGCTGTCCTCGATCGAGCGGTAGTGCCGGTTGATCGCGTAAAGCATCGCCACGAGGACCGGGAGGATCGCGATGACCATCCACGCGCCGACCTGGAACTTGCTGATGCCGACGACGACCGCCACCACGCCGGTCGCGACGGCGCCGGCGCCGTTGATGACCGCGCCGACCTGCCACCCGCGGCTTCGCTCGCGCAGCCACTTGCGCACCATGCCGCCCTGCGACAGCGTGAAGGCGATGAATACGCCCACCGTGTAGAGCGGGATGAGTCCAGTGACGCTCGCGTCGTACGCGACGATCAGGAATGACGACACGAGCGCGAGCGCCACGATGCCGGTGCTGAATGCGAGACGATCGCCGCGCTGCGCGAACTGGCGCGGCATGAAGCGGTCGACGGCCATGATCGAAGCGAGACGCGGAAAGCCGTTGAACGCCGTGTTCGCGGCGAGGATGAGCAGCAGCGCCGTCGAGAACTGGATCAGGTAGAAGTACGCGCTCGTGCCGACCAGCGAACGTGCCAGGAGGCTGAGGACCGTCTCGGTCTCGCTCAGATCCGGCTGGATGCCGATGGATGTCACGAGGTAGCTGATCGAGAGGAAGATCGCGCCGAAGAGCGAGCCCATCACGATAAGGACGACCTGGGCGTTGCGCGCTTCGGGCTTCTTGAACGCCTGCACGCCGTTCGCGACGGCCTCCGTCCCCGTGAGCGCGACCGAGCCTGAGGCGAACGCGCGAAGGAGCACCAGCAGCGTGAGAGGCTGCGTCCCTTCTGGTGGGAACGATTCGATGGGCGGTGGCACCGACGGCAGGTCGCCGGTCACGACGCGCCAGAGGCCGATGGCGATGAGACCGAAGATCGCAACGACATACACGTACGTCGGCGCGGCGAAGATGTTCCCCGCTTCACGGATCCCGCGCAGGTTGCCGATCGTCAGGAGCACGACCAGGATGACCGCGATGCTGACGCGAGCCGGATGCAGGTCCGGGAACGCGCTTGTGACCGCGGCGACTCCTGCGGCGACCGACACCGACACGGTGAGGAAGTAGTCGACGAGAAGGGCGCTTCCGGCAACGAGTCCGGGGACCACGCCGAGGTTCTCTTTCGCGACGACGTAGCTGCCCCCACCGCTGGGATACGCCTTGATGACCTGCACATAGGAAAGGACGACGATCGCCAGGACCACGATGATCGCGAGGGTGAGTGGCAGGGTGAGCGCGGCGACCGCCCCGGTGCCCGCGAGCGCGAGGATCCGCATCGTCTCCTCGGTCGCGTACGCCGATGAAGAGATGTTGTCGGACGCGAAGATCGCGAGGCCGATCTTCTTCGACACGCGTTCGCTGTGCTCTTCCGCGGTCGCCAACCGCCGCCCGATCAGCACGCGCCGAACACCCGCCCACGCACGCGCTACGCCACCCGAGGGCGCGAGCGCGTCCTCGGTCACGACGAAGCCACCGGTAGTCCGCTTGAACTCCGGTGGCCGAACGATCCGCACGACGCGGTCGCCTGGCCGCCGCCCGCGCCGCTCTTCACGCCGTTCGAGGCTCGTGCGCTCCGCGTGGTCAGCGGGATCGCGCTCGTCGCTCACGGGTGCCTCAAGGACGCCGAGTCTAGGGACGCCGCGCTGTTGAGAAGTTGTTTAGGTGATGGGCACCCGCGCGCGCTCGACACCGTCCGCGTCGATGAGGATCGCTTCGCGCACACCGGCCGCATCCGCGGCCGCAATGGACACGACGTGCGCGGGTGACGTGATCACCTGCGTGACGAACGAGTCGGACCGCGGCTCGGTGAACGTCGCGCGAACGATGAGCTGATCGGCGCGGCGCTCGACGGCGGTGATCTGGATCGCGTATCCGCCGGTGCGCTGCTCGCCCTGGAATGCCACGACCAGCACGCGGCCGCTCGGCGCGGAGACGTTCGGGATCACGCGGACGATCGTCGCGCGCGAGACGTCGGTCGTGCCAACGAGGATCGCCGGCCCGCCGTCGTCCCGCGCCATCGAGGTCGCCGCGACCTCGCTGAAGGCGATCGAACGCGATGACGAGGACGTCGGCGATGGGCTCACGGCTCCGCCGCTGCCCGCCGTGCTTCCGCAGGCTGCGAGCAGGATGAGGGTGAGCGCGGCACTAGACGCCGAACGCCAGGCGGTCGGCGAACATCTCCGGGAGGCCGCGCGCGCGGATGCGTCGTTGGGTCTCATCCACTTGATACGACGCACGATAGAAGGTCACCGTCCCCGCATCCGTATCGAGCAGCGCGTACGAGGCGCGCGGGTCGCCGTCGCGCGGCTGTCCGACGCTCCCGGCGTTGATCAGCGTGCGCTGCTCGAGGGGGTACGCGGTGTCCGCCACGATGTGCGTCGCCTTCGCGCGGTCGCCGGCGAGCTGGAACAGCGCGGGAATGTGGGTGTGGCCGTTGCAGCAGTGGTCCGTCTCCGCGAGCTCGAGCGTCGCGCCGGCGGCGCGCGTGCTGGTCACGTATTCCCAGAGCGGATCGCGAAGGCTGCCGTGGCAGAGCGTGAACCGGTCGACCTTCGCGACCGGTGGCAGCGCCTCGAGCGCCTCGCGATCGGCGGGCGACAGCCACTGTTGATGGAGTCGAGCCGCTTCCGCGGCGCGATCGTGGAAGTACTCAAGGCCCTCACCCGTCGCGACCGCACGGTCGTGGTTGCCCTGAACGAGGAGCGCCTTGCGCTCGCGCAGCAGCGCAAGCGTCTCCGTTGGATCCGGCCCATAACCGACCGTGTCACCGGTGACCCACAGCGCGTCGACCCTGCCGAGCGCGGCGAGCACGGCCTCGAGCGCGATGACGTTGGCGTGGATGTCCGAGAGGAGGCCTACGCGCATGCGGCCTTCGCCTCGGCGAGCGTGAAGCGATGCTCGAGGAAGGCGCGCCCGATCACCACCGACGCGGCTCCCCAACGCGCGAGAGCGCGCACGTCGTCGATGTCGCGCACGCCACCGCCGGTGTGGAACGCGACGTCGCCGCCGGTCCTTGCGCGCAGGCGCTCCATGAGCACGAGTGGCGGCCCGCCGAGTCTCCCGTCCGCGCTCGTGTCGACGACGTACAGCGAACGGATACCGCGGAGCGCCGCGATGTCCGCGGCCTCCGCCGCGTCCCGGCCGGAGGCGCGGCGCACGAGGTCCGCATCGCCGCCGCGCGGCGCGAGCACGCCATCCTTCGCCTCGATCTCCACGATCGCGCGGTCGCCGAGTCGCGCGATGCGCCGGACGAGCGTGTCGTCGCCGAACACCGCGCTCGAGAAGAGCACGCCCGCGAACCCGGCCGCGATCGCCTCCTCCGCTTTCGCGAACGACGAGATCCCGCCCGCGAGACGGCACGGGACCGCGGTGCGGCTCGCGATCTCCGCAAGGACGCGCGCGTTGGCGTAATCGCCGCGCTCCGCTCCGTCGAGATCGACGAGGTGCAGCTCGTCCGCGCCTTCAGCGACGTACCGCGACGCGAGCGCCGCCGGAACGATGTCCTCGCCGGCGCCACCGCGATACGCGACGCGCCCGCCACGCACGTCGACCGATGGGACGATCACCACGGGCGGCGCCGCGCCTCCGCCGAGGTGCGCGGATAACGCGGCGGCGTCGCGCGGATCTTCCGTACGACGACAAGATTGCGGCCGGGCAATTGGTCACCGACACCGAGCGACGCGGTGGGCACGATCGACACGATCTCGCCGCCCAGCGCGGCACACGCCTTCTGCGCGCCGGGGAGCTCGGCGTCGACGCGTCCCTTCCACACGATCGCGTCGCCCTGAAGGCGAAGGAATGGCAGCAGGTACTCGCTCACCTGCCCGAGCGTCCCCACGGCGCGAGCGGTACCGACGTCGTACGTATCGCGACGCTCGCGGCCAAGGGCTTCAGCGCGTTCGTTCCGGATCTCAACATCGCCGAGTCCGAGCAGCGAGCAAACATCCTCGAGGAAGCGGACCTTCTTGCCCACCGACTCGACCAGCGTCAAGCGGATCTTCGGCATCGCGATGCGCAGCGCGAGGCCGGGGAATCCCGCACCACTCCCCACGTCGATCACGCGTTCGCGGCCGGTCCAACGACGGACGGCGAACGCCGTGAAGGAATCGAGGAAGTGCTTTCGGGCGATGTCCTGCGGCTCGGTGATCGCTGTGAGGTTCACGAACGTATTGCGTTCGATGAGCTCGCTGCTGAGCCGCTCGCACACCGCGATCTGTTCGGCCGACAACGTGACGCCGAGCCGTGCCGCTTCGCCCGCGAGCGCGGCGAACGGCGGCGAGGCGACGGGCACGCCGGTATCGTACGTGCGTGCGGATGAGAGGGGTTCGCTTCAGCGCGCTCGCCTGCGTCCTTTTGTTCTTCGCGCTCGCTACGACCTCTTCGGCCGCGACCGTCAGCGTCGACATCGCTGGCTTCGCGTTCAAGCCTGACGTGCTGTTCATCACCGCCGGCGACACCGTGACCTGGACCAACCGCGACACCGCGCAGCACAGCGTGTTGTTCCTCGCTGGCCTGGGCCAGACGGAAAATTTCGGTCTTGGTCAGAGCTCGTCGCTGCGATTCATCGCACCCGGGACGTACAAGTACATCTGTGGGCTGCACGGCCAGAGCATGTCCGGCACGATCGTCGTCGAAGCGGCCAACGGCCCGGTCCCCGTGGTGGCGGGTGGCGCGCCGACGTTCGTTCCGCCGACCCCGACGCCGATCCCGAGTGCCGGCGTCGTCGTGCGCGGCGCTGACGAAGGGCCG
>JBDUCG010000072.1:0-7786 GCA_040003565.1 Chloroflexota bacterium
GCCATCCACGGCGCGTGCGCCGGACGGGCCGGCTGGGCGCAGATGCTCGCTCGAGGAGCGCCGCGTCCCACTCGTCGCGTCACCCGCGCACCTTCGATCGCGGCCGTTCGTCCACTCACTTCTTGACGGCATGCCCGCCGAACTGGTTGCGCAGCGCGGCGGCGACTTTCATCGCGTACGAGTCGTCTTGGCGTGAAGTGAAGCGGGCGAAGAGCGAGTGCGCGAGGACGGTGGCCGGGACGTCGTGCGCGATCGCCTCCTGGATCGTCCAGCGCCCCTCGCCCGAGTCGGCGACCCAGCCCTTGATGTTCGCGAGGTCGGGACCTTCCTGATCGAAGGCGCGTTCGGCGAGCTCGAGGAGCCAGGAGCGGACGACGCTGCCCTGCATCCACACGCTCGCGACCCGCTTCATGTCGATCTTGAATTCGCTCGCGTGGATGAGCTCGAAGCCCTCGCCGTACGCCTGCATCATCCCGTACTCGATCCCGTTGTGGACCATCTTGATGAAATGGCCCGCGCCGCTCTTCCCGAAATGCGCCCAGCCATTCGGTGGCGCCAGGGTGTCGAGGACCGGCGTGGCGATGCCGACCGCGCGCGCCTCGCCGCCGACCATCATGCAGTAGCCCAGCTCGAGACCCCAGATGCCGCCCGACACGCCGACGTCGAGGTAATCGAAGCCAAGCGCCTTGAATTTCTCGGCGCGCCGCATCGAATCGCGGAAGTACGAGTTGCCTCCGTCGACCAGGACATCGCCCTTGCTCGCGTACTTCGCGAATTCATCGAGCGTGTGGTCGGTGACCTCACCGGCCGGCACCATCGACCAGAGGATGCGTGGTGGTGTCAGCTGCTTCGCCATCTCCTCGATCGAGTAAGCGGCGACGGCGCCCTCCGCCTTCGCCTCGTCGACCGGGCCCGAACTGCGATTCCCCGCGACGACGCGGTGCCCGCCGCGGACCAGCCGCGTGACCATGTTGCCGCCCATCCGGCCCAGGCCGTAGAGCCCGATCTCCATACCGTCACCCCCGTGGTCGCCCGAGGATATTCGGTCCAAGCGGTGTTCCTGCGGTACCGTGTTCGTCGTGGCGACCGTCAGCGAGGCCGCGACCCGGCTCGATCTGTACCGCTCGCTCGCGCGTCAGCTGCGTGCCGACAGCATCAGATGCTCGACCGCCGCCGGATCCGGGCATCCGACGTCGTCGTTGTCCGCGGCCGACCTCATGGCGGTCCTGCTCGCCGGTCACCTCAGGTACGACTTCGAGCGACCCGATTCGCTCGCGAACGACCACCTCATCTTCTCCAAGGGCCACGCCTCACCGCTGGTGTACGCGATGTTCCGCGCGGCCGGCGCCATCGACGACGCGGAGCTGCTCACGTTCCGCAAATTCGGATCGCGTCTCGAAGGCCATCCCACACCGATCCTTCCGTGGGTCGATGTCGCGACCGGCTCGCTCGGGCAGGGCCTGCCGATCGCGGCCGGCGTGGCGCTCGCCGGCAAGCGGCTCCTGAAGGCGCCGTTTCACGTCTGGGTCCTGGTCGGCGACAGCGAGTCGGCCGAGGGCTCGGTGTGGGAGGGATTCGACCTCGCCGGTCATGAAGGCCTCGAGAATTTCACCGCGATCCTCGACATCAACCGCCTCGGCCAGCGGGGACCGACCGAGCTTGAGTGGGACACCGACGCGTACGCGGGGCGGGTCAAGTCCTTCGGCCTGGAGCCGATCGTCATCGACGGCCACGACCTCGCGCAGATCGACGACGCGTACCGTCGCGCGCGCTCCGCTTCGGGTCCGACGGCGATCATCGCGCGGACCGTGAAAGGGAAGGGCGTCTCGTTCCTCGAGGACAAGCCGGGCTGGCACGGGAAGGCCCTCGATGCGGAGCAAGCGAAGCAGGCGCTCGCGGAGCTGGGTGCGGAGCCATCGCGCGCCTTCGAGGTACCGAGCCCGCCCCCGTGGCGGCCCGCACCGCTCCCACCGGCCCGGGCACCCGAGCTCAAGCGCTACACCGAGCCGGTCGCGACGCGGAAGGCGTACGGCGAAGCGCTCGCGTCGCTCGGTGCCGCGCGCGCGGACGTCGTGGTGCTCGACGCCGAGGTGAGCAACTCGACACACGCCGAGGATTTCAAGAAGACCGCGGCCGATCGGTTCTTCGAGATGTACATCGCCGAACAGCGGATGGTCGCGGTCGCGGTGGGGATGCAGGTCGTCGGCTTCGTGCCGTTCGCGTCCACGTTCGCGGCGTTCCTCACACGCGCGTACGACTTCATCCGCATGGCCGCGATCTCGCGCGCCGACATCCGGCTCTCCGGCTCGCATGCCGGCGTGTCGATCGGCGAGGACGGTCCGTCGCAGATGGCGCTCGAGGATCTCGCGATGATGCGTGCGGTGCACGGCAGCACGGTCCTGTATCCGTGCGACGCGAATCAGACCGCGAAGCTCGTCGCCGCCATGGCCGATCTGCGCGGCATCTCGTACATCCGCACGACCCGCGAGAAGACCGCCATTCTTTACGGGGCCGATGAGGAGTTCCCGATCGGTGGCAGCCGCGTCGTGCGCGGCGGCGGCGCGGACGATCGCGTGACCGTCGTCGCCGCCGGGATCACCGTGCACGAGAGCCTGAAGGCGGCGGACGAGCTCGCGAAGACAGGCGTGAAGATCCGGCTGATCGACGCGTATTCGATCAAGCCGCTCGACGCGCCCGGCATCGCGGCGGCGGTGCGCGCGACCGGCGGCCGGCTGGTCGTCGTCGAGGATCACTGGGCCGAGGGCGGCCTGGGCGACGCGGTGCTCGCCGGACTGACGGCGCTCGGGGTCAAGGACATCACCCTGCGTCACCTCGCGGTGCGTGACATGCCCACATCGGGCAAGCCCGCCGAGCTCCTGGGGGCCGCCGGCATCGCGGCCAGCGACATCGCCGCGGCGGCGCGCGCCCTGATCGCCTAGTGGGCCGCACGCTCTCGCTGACCGCGCTGAGTCTGGTGGCCGTCGCCTCGATCTGCCTCGTCGATCTTCTGACCGGACCCGAGATCGGCTTCTCGCTCTTCTATCTCATCCCCGTCGTCGTCACGGCCTGGTACGTCGGTCGCGTGCCCGGCGTGATCCTCGCGGTCGCCGGCGCGTCCGCCTGGCTCTTCGCCGACACCTACAACCGCGGCATCGTGACCCTGGGCCCGTCGGTCTGGAACAGCTTCACGCGCCTCGTCATCTTCATCGCGATCGCGCTGCTGCTCGATCGGCAGCGCATGAGCGCGGCGCGCCTCGCGATCATCGACCGCCAGCGGGAGGACTACCTTCGGGTCCTCGATTACGAGCTGCCGCGGCCGGTGGAAGCGATCGCCGAGCTCGCGAAGAAGCTCCTCCGTACCACCTCCCCGCATTCCGAGGAGCACGGCACCGTGCTCGAGCTCCAGCGACGCGCGCAGGAGCTGCAGTTCCTTGCGCGCGACTTCGTGTCTCTCGGAAAGCTGCAGAGCGAGCGCCTCCTTCTTACGCGGAAGCAGCTCGATCTCAACGAGATCGTGCGCGAGGCCATCGCGGCCAACGCGGACAAGCAGCGCGTGATCATCACGCTCGGTACCGAGCCGCCGATCGTCGACGCCGACGTCGATCGGCTGCGGCAGGCGATCGAGAGCGTCATCCGCAGCGCCCTGCAGCACTCCACCGAGTACGTGAACGTCGCCGTCCGCGTCGATGCCCAGGCTGCCTGGGTCGACGTGAGCGACCGCTCTCGCGTTCCGCTTCGCACCGACGATCGCGCGCTGTTCGAAGATCCGCAGCGCGCCGGCGACCCGCGCGCGGTCGCGGTCGCCGACCGCTTCCTCGGCCTCGAGCTCGCCCGGCTGCTGATGGAGGCGAACGGCGGATCGCTCGACGTCGAAAGCCCATCGACGCTCGGGTCGCTCGTCCGGCTCCGTCTGCCGCGCGCGACACGACCGCCGCTCATCCGCCCAGCGAACGCCTAGCCGCGCATACTCGCGCCGTGCTGCGCGAGCCGCTCGCGATCCCGCTGCGCGAGGCGCGCTCGCCGCTCGTGCTCGC
Source organism: Chloroflexota bacterium (assembly GCA_040003565.1). Taxonomy (GTDB): domain Bacteria; phylum Chloroflexota; class Limnocylindria; order P2-11E; family P2-11E; genus CF-39. Next base: position 4,035 of record JBDUCG010000072.1, read on the forward strand.
ACTCGACATCGGCACGTCCGGCCTGCGCGCGTTCCTCTTCGACGCGCGCGCGCGGCCGATCGCCGGCTGCATCGCCCACGCGGATCGTCCCCTTCGAACGTCCACGGCCGGTGAGGCGACCGTCGATGCGGACGAACGCGTGCGCGCCGCGTGCGGGGCGATCGATCTGGTCCTGAAGAGCGCCGGCCGCCGCGCCGCCGACGTCGCGGCCGTCGCGACCTCGACGTTCTGGCACAGCCTCGTCGGCGTCGATGCGACCGGCCGCGCGACCACCCGCGTTCTCACCTGGGCCGACACACGCGCGCGCGGTGCCGCGGCGTCGCTGCGGCGCGAGGTCGATCCGGTCGCGACGCACGCGCGCACCGGCTGCGCCATTCATGCCTCGTACCTCCCCGCGAAGCTGCGGTGGCTCCGCGAGAACGAAGCGGATGCGTACGCGCGCACGGCGTGGTGGATGTCGCTCGGTGAATACCTCCATCTGCGGCTCGTCGGCGCGCGCCGCGCGGGACACGGCATGGCATCGGCCACCGGCCTCTACGACCAGCGGGCGCGCCGCTGGGACCGGTCGCTCCTCGCGCATCTCGTCGTCGGCGAAGAAACGCTGTCGCCGATCGACGACGCGCCGCTCACCGGGCTGCTGCCGTCGTTCGCGCGCCGCTGGCCGGCGCTGCGCGGCGCGCAGTGGGTGCCGGCGATCGGCGACGGCGCGTGCTCCAACGTCGGTGCGGGCGCCGTCGGGCGCGATACCGCAGCGCTGTTCCTCGGAACGTCGGGCGCGATGCGCGCCGTGTACCCGACCACGGATCCGCCGGTCGTCCCGGGTGGATGGACGTACCGGCTCGACGCGTCGCGCGTCGTGACTGGCGGCGCGCTGTCGAGTGGCGGGAACGTGCTCGGCTGGATCTCCCGTGTGTTCCCGGACGTCGACGTGCCGCTGGCGCTGCGCCGCGCGCCCGCCGACGCGCCGCTCATCGCGCTGCCGCTCCTGGCCGGCGATCGCAGCCCGACGTGGAACGACGCCGCCCGCGCCGCGGTCGCCGGCATCGGCCTGGGCACGAGCGCGGACGACATCGCGCGCGCGATGGTCGAGGGTGTCGCGTACCGCGTCGCGCGTCTCTGGGAGGTCACGAGCCGCGCGATGCCGGGCATCGATCGGGTCATCGCGACCGGCGGCACCCTGCTGGCGCTGCCGTGGCTGATACAGCTCTTCGCGGACGCGATCGATCGGCCGTTGCTGATGAGCGGCGCGGGCGAGGGATCGGCACGCGGCGCCGCGATCGCCGCCCTGGAGCGCATCGGCGCGATCCCCGACATCACCTCGGTACGGTCGCCGCTCGGCCGCACGTTCCGGCCGCGTGCGGCCGCGCACGCTCGTCTGCGCGACGGTATGGAACGACAACGGCGGCTGGAAGAGGCGCTCGCTCCGCTGATGTCATGATGGAGGCTGCCGTGGCTCGGAAGGGGAGTGCATCGTGGAGATCCTGATCCCGCTGGTCATCATCGCGCTGATCGTCGTCTTCGTCATCGGCCTCTACAACCGGCTGGTCACGCTGCGCCAGCGCGTGCGCGAAGCCTGGTCGGACATCGACGTCCAGCTGAAGCGACGCCACGACCTCATCCCGAATCTCGTCGAGACGGTGAAGGGCTACGCGGCGCACGAGAAGGGCGTCTTCGAGAACGTGACGAAGGCGCGCGCCGCGGCGGTCTCCGCGGGGCAGACCGGTACGCCGCAGGAGCGTGCTGTCGCCGAGAACCAGCTCACCGCGGCGCTGCGCACCGTGTTCGCCGTCGCGGAGAACTACCCGCAGCTGCAGGCGGTGCAGGAGTTCAAGGACCTGTCGGAGAACCTGACCGCGACCGAGGACAAGATCGCGTTCGCGCGGCGCTTCTACAACGGGAACGTGCGCGACTACAACACCGCGCTGCAGACCGTGCCGACCAACATCCTCGCGGGCATGTTCGGCTTCACTCCCGAGCAGTACTTCGAGCTCGCCGACGCGACCGAGCGTGAGGTGCCGAAGGTGTCGTTCAGCTAGCCCGAGTGCCCGCTCCGCCGTCCCGGCTCAACATCTACGACGCCGTCGCCGCGAACCGCTGGCGCACCGTCGCGCTCGTCACCGTGTTCACGGGCATCCTCGTCGCGCTCGGCTACGTCGTCGGCGAGGTGTTCGCTCCAGGAGGCGGCGTCGCGATGGTGCCCGCTGCCCTCGGACTTTCCGGCGTCTCGGCCACGGCGTCGTATTTCGCCGGCGACAAGCTCGTCCTGGCACAGAGCCAGGCGCGCGAGCTCGCTCCGAGGGAGGAGCCGCAGCTCCGGAACATCGTCGAGACCCTTTCGATCGGACTTGGCATCCCCCCACCGCGTATCTATCTCATCGATGACACCGCTCCGAATGCCTTCGCCACGGGCCGCGACCCCAAACACGCGTCGATCGCCGTGACGCGCGGCCTGCTCGACAAGCTGGACCGCACCGAGACCGAGGGCGTCATCGCCCACGAGCTCTCGCACGTCGGCAATCACGACATCCGGGTGATGCTGCTGGTCACGGTGCTCGTCGGAACGATCGCCCTGCTGTCGGACTGGATGCTGCGATCCTTCGCGTGGGGTGGTGGCCGGCGCGGAGGACGGGATCGCGGCGGCGGCGGGATCATCCTGATCATCGCCATCGCGCTCGCGATCCTGACACCGATCGTCGCGACGCTGATCCAGCTCGCCGTATCCCGGCAGCGCGAATACCTGGCCGATGCGTCGGGCGCGCTGCTCACGCGCTATCCGCCGGGCCTGGCAAGCGCCCTGCGCAAGATCGGCGCCGACAAGGAAGCCCTCGAGGTGGCGAACAAGGCGACCGCGTCGCTCTACTTCGCGAATCCGCTCAAGGACGCCCCGCGCGCGATGGACGGACTCTTCGACACGCATCCTCCGATCGCCGAGCGCATCCGCCGGCTCGAGGCGATGTGACGGCTACGCCGCCCGAGGTCATGGGACCGCCGACGCCGGATGGCCCGCCCACGCCGCCGCGGGCGAGCAGTGCGCTGCCGCTGAGCTACGCGGCGATCATCGCCGTCCTGCTCGTTGTCGCGGCGATCGGTGGTGGGCTCGCTGCGGGAACCGTGGCCCGGCCAAGCCCGAGCCCGCGACCCACGCCCACACCGACGCGCGCCCCGACACCCACGCCGCTGCCGACCACCGATCCCGCCGTCTTCCGGCAGACGCTCTCGAGCGGCTGCGCGACCGAGCAGGGCCTGTGGGTGGTCACGAACGGCGGCGGTCTGATCCGGTACGACGGCAAAGACTGGTTCCAGGTCGACGGCACGCTGCGGACACTGACCAACGCGTCGTGCGACGCGAGCACCGTGTACGCGGTCGGCCCGGTGGGCGCGGTGCTGATCGTCGACGACAAGGCACGCTCGATCAACGCGTTCGATGTGACCGTCGAGGACCTGAGGGGTGTCGCGGCGATGCCGACGGGCGCGATGGTGGTCGGCACGACCGGAACGGTCATGCTGCTGCTCGGGGGTTCGTGGCAGCCCTATGCCAGCGGGCTCGAGGAAGATCTGAGCGCCATCGTCGTCTTCGACCTGAAGTCGGCATGGGTGGTCGGCTCCCAGGGCATCAGCTATCGCCTCGAGGTCGCCGGCTGGCGCCCGATCCCGACCGGCGCCACTGTGACGCTGCGAGCCGTGTCGGCGACGAGCCCCCAGAGCGCCGTGGCCGCCGGCGACGCCGGAACGCTCCTCGTCTTCGACGGAAA
>JBDUCG010000073.1:0-7768 GCA_040003565.1 Chloroflexota bacterium
ACGATCCGGTCGTCGTGAGCGAGGTAGTCCTCGATCATTTGCCAGTTGCAGTCGTGGACCCTCACGAGCGCGCTCTCCTTCGGACGCCAGACGGCCGGCGCCCAGCCACGCGCGACAGCCTAGCCGCGGTGTCGGGCGCGTGCACGAGTGTGCCGATGAAAGACGGCTGAGAGTCGTGCGATACACCCGGCTAGGTAAGAGCGCGACGCTGATGCCGTAACCCCGAGGGCCGTCTTGAGCTTCGTCGACCACTATCTTCCTGCCACGAAGCGACAGGAGGGTAACGTGATGAAGAAGCTTGCATTCGTGATCGGGCTCACCAGCGTGTTCGCAGTTGGATCTGTCGCGGCGATCCCGGCTGACGGCACACACGCGAATGCCGGTAATTCCCTTATAACCCGGTCGTCCACATCACCGACGCGCGGCACTACCGACCGGCTGAAGGCGCTCAACATGCAGGTCTCGCCCGATGACGCGGTCCTTGACGACTGGCTATGCGACGGCATGGGTCCTTGCATCGAGCTCTCGCCGCGCGATCTCGACTGACGCGCGCGCTCGCGCTGACGAGTCAGCGCCGCCTACATATGCTGGCCGGCGATGGGCATCAAGGACTTCCTCCGCGAGCGCGTGGACCTGCGGCGCCCGCTCTTCAACGTCAAAGAGCCCTGGAAGACGCCGCGGCGCCCAGCGACACGTGACGACATCTTCTACTGCTTCCGCCTGCTTCTCGGCCGCCCACCGAACCGCGAAGAGTGGGACGGTCACGTCGAGCAGGTCGGAAGCGATATCGACTCGGTCGTCCGCTCGTACCTGCAGTCGCTGGAATTCACGCGGCGGGCCGACGCGCTGCTGAGCCACCGACTGAACGCCCGCGTCTCTCTGGCGACACCGAAGGGCTTCTCCATCTACGTGCAGGAGGAGGACGCCTCCGTCGGTCACCACGTGAAGTACGACCTCTACGAGCCCAACGTCACCGCCGTCTTCCGGGAGCGGCTGCGACCCGGCATGCACGTGCTCGATATTGGCGCCAACATCGGCTACTACACGATGCTCTCCGCCTCGCTGGTCGGACCCTCGGGCAGCGTGACCGCCATCGAACCGAACCCCGAGAGCGCGAAGCTTCTCGAGGCAAGCCGGCGGGCCAACTCCTTCGACAACGTGACCGTTCTGCAGGTCGCGGCCGGCCGGGAGCCCGCGCTCCTCGTCCTGCACGGCTTTTACAGCAACGCGATGACCTCGGCGGTGCCGGAGAACGCGGCGGCGCTGATCAACTCGACGACGGTGCCGAGCTTCCGCGTGGATGACCTCATCCCACGGGACAGGAAGATCGACTTCGTGAAGATCGACGTGGAGGGTGCTGAATACAACGCTCTGCTGGGGGCCACGGAGCTCATCAAGCGCTTCCACCCGACGATCGTTAGCGAATTCAGTCCGGACACGATGCCGGGCATCTCAGGCGTCGACGGCCGCCAGTATCTTCGATTCCTCCTCGACTTTGGCTACAAGATCGCGGTCATCGATGTTGCGGGCACGCTCACGGACTGCGGTACGGACGCGGAGAAGGTGATGGACGCGTATGCGGGTCGCGGCGTCGATCACCTCGACCTGCTGCTCACGTGACGGTGTCGGCCGGTATTCCGTTCGTGCGAGTCCTGAGACAGCCGAGCGCGTTCCTTCCGCTGGTCATGTCGCTCGTCGTCGTTATCTTCATGGTGAAGTACATCGCCGAGTTCGGTCTGGTCCGGCAGAGCGACGAGGGGACCGCGGCACATCTCTTCCAGATACTCATGCCCGCGCAGCTGCCGCTCATCGCGTACTTCGCGTACAACTGGCTACCGCGGGCGCCAAGGCAGGCCGTAGTGGTGCTCGCGCTGCAGGTCGGTATCGCGCTCGCGATATTTGCCGTGGTCTTCCTCTTCCTTGGCTGACGCGACGCTCGACGAGCCGACCCTCGCGCGCGCGGCCCGCCGGCTCGCGCGCGCCGAGCCGCGCTTCGCGCAGGTCGTGAAGCGACACGGTCCGCCGCCGCTCTGGCGGCGTGAGCCGGGCTTCGAGACACTCGTGCTGCTCATGCTCGAGCAGCAGGTCTCGCTCGCGCAGGCGCGCGCGATGTACGCGCGCCTTCTTAACGCGACCGGGTCGGTGACGCCGGCGAACGTGGCGACCCTCGGCCAGGCGGGTCTGCGCGCCCTCGGCGTCACACGACAGAAGTCCGCGTACCTCGCGGCGCTGGCGGACCAGCTCGTGGGCCGCTCGCTCGATCTCGACGCCATCGCTCAGCTGCCCGATGACGACGCGGCCGCGGCTCTCGATGCGCTCCACGGTGTCGGGCCATGGACCGCGCAGTGCTATCTGCTCTTCGCGCTGCGGCGCTCCGACGTGTTCCCCGCAGCCGATCTCGCGCTGCTCGAGGCCGTGCGCCATCTCTGGCGGCTACGTGCGCGGCCGTCTCCCGCAGCGCTCGCGCGACGCGCCCGCGCCTGGAGTCCGCACCGCGCGGTCGCAGCGCGACTTCTGTGGCACCACTACCTCAGCGAGCGCGGGCGAAGCTAGCTCGATGACCGAGGACCTCATTGGCTGAGCCGCGGCTATAGTCCGCCCGCGTGCAGGACATGCTCGTCCGCCTTTACGCCCTCCCCGAGTCGGCATCGCATGTCGCTGCGCTGCGCGCGAAAGGGATCGACGTACACCGGGCGCTCGCACCGGAACGGCATGTGGTCGTCGGCTGGGTGCGCGAGCACTTCGGCGAGGCCTGGGCCAGCGAGTGCGCGGTCAGCTTCGGTCGCCTTCCGATCTCGTGCTTCCGCGCTCAGCGCGGGCAGGAGATCCTCGGCTTCGCCTGCTACGACTCGACGGCCAAGGCGTTCTTCGGCCCCACCGGCGTGCTGGAACAGGAGCGAAAGCAGGGGATCGGGAGGGCGCTCCTCCTCGCGTCGCTCGAGGCCATGGCCGGCGAGGGCTACGCCTACGCCATCATCGGCGGGGTCGGCCCGGCGGATTTCTACGCGAAGGCCGCCGGCGCGGTGCCGATCGCGGGCTCGGACCCCGGCATTTACGCGGGTTTCCTGAAGGGCGGCGGTGCCCCCGGCCAAAAGGCTAAGGAGAGGCCGTAGCGCCACCGGACCTGGCGCGTTCTTCGTAAGCGCGACAGGAGGTTTCCATGCGTGATCTTGGACAATCCGGCTCGACCGCGGCGCTGAACGCCATGCTTGGCGCAGGCTCGGTCTTTGAGGGCAAGCTGCACTTCGAGGGACAGGTCCGCATCGACGGCACGTTCACCGGCGAGATCACAACGACGGACCTCCTGGTCATCGGTGAAGGTGCGAAAGTCTCGGCCACCATCAACTGCGGGTCGGTCGAGATCAAGGGCGACATCACCGGCAACGTCAACGCGAGCGAATCGATCATCCTCCGCCCGACCGCGCGCGTGCAGGCGGACATCTACTCGCCGTCCCTCGTCATCGACAAGGGCGCCGTGTTCGAGGGCAACACGCGCATGACGAGCGGAAGCCGCGGCCTCGTCACCGTGGCGTCCGGGGACCGGCGTGAAAAGAACAAGAAGGGCAAGGGCTTCGCCTACGGGCGCGAGCTCGTGCCGAGCGGCCGGTCGACGCAGGAAAACGGTCACAGCGAAGAGGGCGACGACCCCCCGACCGAATAGTCCCAGTCAGGTCTCGAACCCCCCCGTAGGTGATGCGCCGGATGACATCCCGGCGGTACACCTATGACGCGAAACCAACTGGGGAGTTCGGGGATGACCGGCGAGACACCTTCAGACAGCGCCACGCACACGTCACTATTCAGCCGCCGGCCGGATGCGCCCGCGCGCGGCGAGCTCGTGTGGGATGAGGACGGCGGCGTCACGAACGCAGCGGCGCCGACACCGACCGTGAACGCCGACGCTCTCGACCCCGAGCCTTTGCCGCATTCCGTCACCGAAGAGGCGCCCGCCGAGGTCATCGACGTCGCCGCGGGAGCGCTCGCATCCGAACTGGCCCGACGTCGCGCGGCGGCCCTCGAGCGTCTCGACGCCGAGATACGCACCCGCCGCGCGGAGCTGACCCAGACCTTGGATCGTCAACGCGCCGAAGCGGAGCAGCGTGTGGTCGAGGCGGAGCGCCTCGAGCTCGAAGCCATGCGGCGCCGCCGCGAGGAGACGGACCGCATCTGGTCCGCCGAGCAGCCGCGAAATCTCGCCGAGCGGCTCAACGGCGCGCTTACCGTCGAGCTCGTCGACACGAGACGACGCTACGAGGCTGCGGAGATCAAGCTGCACGCCGAGTTCGAAGGCCGGCGGCGCGAAGAGGCCGAGCGGCTCGAGAGCTGGCGCCGATCGGAGAGCCAGCGCATCGAGAGCGAGCTCGCCGCGGAGGAGCAGCGCTTCAGCGAGCGCCTCCTGCGACAGCTCAAGGAATTCGAGTTCCAGCTCGGCGAGCGACAGCGCGAGCAGGAGCAGCGTCTCGCGCAGTGGTGGGACGAAGCCGAGCTGCAGGCACGTCAGCGCGTCGCGGCGCTGCTCGACGAGACGCTCTCGAAGAAGGCGCTGACCGGCAGCTAGCGCCGCCCGGTTAGGCATAGCATCCCGCCGTCGCCGCGGGCGACACGGGAGGGAAGTGTGTCTCTGGACTTCGCGGTGAACTATGTGGCCGTCGTCATCGCGACGGTCGCGGTCATGGCGTTCGGCTTTGTGTTCTTCCTACCCCAGGTATTCGGCGCACGCTGGATGGCGCTGATCGGTCGCGCCAACGAGCCGATGCGGCCTGGCCCCGAGTTTGTAGTGTCGATCCTCGCCGCGTTCGTCAACGCGTGGACGCTCGCGGTCCTGGCGCGCTCGCTTGGCGCGTCGACGCTCGCCGACGGTCTCGTCCTCGGTGCGCTTGTCGGCGTCGGATTCTTCGCCGCCGCCTTCGCTGCGAACACCGTCATCGCGAAGCGGCCGTGGAGCCTCTTCGCGATCGACGCGGCGCATGGACTGATCGGCCAGATGATCATGGCCGCGATCGTCGCCGTCTTGCGCTAGTTCTCCGCTCCGCCAAGCGCGCGCACGGTGCGCTCGGCATCCGCGATCGCGATATCGCCGGGCAGCGCGACGATCGGAAGGTCCGCGCCGGCCTCGCGATAGTCGTCAAGCCGCGCGCGGCAGCGGCGCGCGTCACCGACGATCGCGAACGCATCGAGCAGGTCGTCGCTCACCGCCTTTGCCGCCTCATCGCGCTGGCGCGCATCCCAGAGCCGACGGATCTCTTCAGCGGCGGCGGCGAATCCGTGCCGCGCGACGGTCTCGCGATAGAACCGGCCCATGCCGCCGATGTAGAACGCGAGATGACGGCGGAGCACATCGCGCGCCGCGGTGTCGTCGTCGCTCACGAGGACGGGGATGTACGGCGCGACCGTGAACGCGGCGCGGTCGCGGCCGCCGGCGCGAAGCGCGTCCTCGATCAGCGCGATGTCTCCACGGAGCGTTTCGGGGCTGGCGAAGTACGGAAGCCACCCATCCGCTACCTCCGCGCACTGTCGGATCGCGCGCGGCGTGAGGCTCGCGTGATAGATCGGGATGCGTTCGCGCGGACGAGCGAGCGTCACGGCGAAGCCGGGCGCGACCTTGACCGTCTCGCCGCTGTATCCGCGACGCGAACCGCCGACGAGAGCGCGAACCGCTTCGGTCGTCTCGCGCAGGCGGCGCAGCGGTCTCGTCATCGGCACGCCGTGCCACCCTTCGACCACGCGCTGTCCGGACGTTCCGAGTCCGAGGACGGCCCGGCCACCAGAGAGCTCGTCGAGCGTGACCGCGGCCATCGCGAGCAGCGCGGGCGTGCGGCTGTACACGTTGACGATGCCCGTGCCGAGGCCGATGCGCTTCGTCTCGCGCGCGAGCGCGCCGAGCGTTACGAACGCATCGCGGCCCCACGCCTCCGGCACGAACAGTGTTTCGTAGCCGCCATCCTCTGCCGCGCGCGCGAAGGCGACGACCTCCGCGAAGGGGCGATCGTGCACAGAACCGAGCGCGATCCCGATCCGAGACATGTGCGCGCATCCTGCCACGTAGACTCCCCGGCCATGGCAGACCTCGTGATCATCGGAGCGATCGTCCTCGGCGCGATCGCCGGTTGGCGGAAGGGCTTTGTCCTCCCGCTCATCGCGCTCGGTGGCGCGCTGTTCTCGATCGCTTCGCTCTATGCGGGCCCGCTCAACGGCATCGTGCCTACCGGCACCGCCGGCCTCGGGCTCGGCGCGGTCGCGCTGTTCATCGGCGGCATGCTCCTCGGCCGCGTTGGCGGGGTGCTCGTCGGACTCGTCTACCGCGTGCAGGCACTTCGAAAGCTCGATCAGATCGTCGGCATCCCGCTTGGCGCGGCCACGGCCGTCGTCGGCGTGTACGTCGCGGTCCTCGGAACGCTCGCTCTCGATAGCTGGCTTTCGCCGCTGCACGGCAAGGCGGCGATCGAAGTACAGGACATCGCCGCGGTCCAGGCGCTCGCGGCCGCGAATCCCTCGCTCGGGATCTTCGCGGACCCGGCGGTGCTGAAGGCGATGGCGAGCGCCGCAACGAGCTCGCCGGTCGCCGCGGACCAGCTCGCGAAGTTCGACGCGACGCTCGCGTTCTACGAGCAGACCGTGCGACCGGAGCTGCTGCAGAGCCGCATTGTGCCCGTGCTCCTCGTCGTCGGGGAGTCGCTCCCGTTCATCGGACGGCACGCGGAGCTGCCGAAGCAGTAGCCTCCGTCTCGCGATGTCAGATCGCGATCGCACGCTCGCGCTCCTCTGCGACACGTTCGTCCCTGGCGGCGGCAACCTTCCCAGCGCGAGCCGGCTCGGGGTCGACCGCGTGCTGCGCGCCGAGGTGACCGCGCTCGGACGGCCCGCGCTCGTCGCGGAGCTCGATCAGCTGCTGGACACGATCGAGTCGCCGCTGCTGAACTTCGCGCTCAGCGGCCGCCCGGCTCGGTTCACGGCGCTGGGACAGGCGGAGCGCGAGGCGTTCCTGCGGCGCTGGGCCGCGAGCCCGCTGCCACTCAAGCGGCGGGCCTTCCAGGTGATGAAGCGGCTCGTCCTTCTCTATACGTACGGACAGGACGGATCGCCGTTTGCCGCCGCCGCGGGCTACGAACGCCCACCGCTGCCGCCGATCGCAGATCCCGTCTCGCTGAATGCGCGGACGCCAGTCGCGGGCGAGACGATCGAGGCCGACGTGTGCGTGATCGGTTCCGGCGCCGGCGGCAGCGTCGCCGCGGCGGAGCTCGCCGCGGCCGGGAAGCGTGTCGTCGTGCTCGAGCGCGCGGCGCTGCGGACGGAACGCGACTTCGACGGACGCGAGCTCGCCGGATACGCGTCGCTGTTCCTCGACCGCGGCATCGCGGCGACCAGCGACCGCGCGATCGCGCTGCTCGCTGGCTCCGCTGTCGGCGGCGGCACGATCGTGAACTGGAACACCTCGCTGCGCATTCCCGCGTCGGTGAGGCAGGACTGGCACGAGGCGGGGATCGACGCTCTCGATGCGCACTACGACGCAGTGAGCGAGCGCATCGACGTCGACACCGACGAGAGCGCGCGGAACGGGCCCAACGCAGTCCTCGAACGAGGGCTGCGCGCGCTTGACCTTTCGAGCGCGACCATCGCGCGGAACGTGCGCGGCTGCGGCGACTGCGGCCACTGCACGCTCGGCTGCCGCCGCGGCGCGAAGTGCTCGACCCTGCGCACCTATCTCGCGGACGCGTGCGCCCGCGGCGCGGAGATCCTTCACGGAACCGAGGCGCGGCGGATCGAGACC
>JBDUCG010000074.1:0-7632 GCA_040003565.1 Chloroflexota bacterium
GCGTCGTACTTCTTGAGCGGCTCCATCTCGTCCTCGAACGCGGGGATGTAGTCGCCGATCGGGACGATGCCGATGCCGAGCGCCCACCGCTCCGGCTGCGTGCCGAGGCCGAGGAGCGTGAGGTAGCCGCCCCACGACCCGCCGCCGAGCACGCTGCGCCTCGGATCCGTGAGCTTCGTCGCGACCGCCCACTCGTGCACCTTCGCGATGTCCTCGAGCTCGGTGAGGCCCGGGCGGCCGACGATCGCGTCGCGCCAGGCCTTTCCGTATCCGGTCGAGCCGCGGTAGTTCAGGCAGACGACGGCAAGACCGTGGTCGACCCAGGCCTGCACCGTGGGCGAGAAGCTGTCGCGATCGGCGTACTCCGGCCCGCCGTGGATGAAGAAGAACGTCGGGTGCGGACCTTCGCTGCGCGGCTCCGCGACGAACACGTGGATCCCATCGACGTCGGCGTCGCGATATGCGACGCCAGCCGGCGCATCGCTGCCGGCGAGCACGACGCCGCCACCCACCGCGTGCACCGCGGCCGGTCGCGAGGAGCGGTCGACCATGTACCAGACCTCGCCGTCAGGACGGACGCGCGCGCTCTCGATCGTGCCGGCCTCCGTCGCGAGCGGCTCGAGCTTTGCGCTCGAGAGGTCGTAGCGGTAGAGCTCGGTGCGCCCGCGGTGGTCGTGGCCGATCAGCAGTGAGCGCGCGTCCGGATACCAGTCCGCGAACGTCTCGCCGGGCAGGTCGAGCTCGATCGGCGTCGATTTCCCCGTCGTCGCGTCGAAGATGAGCGGGCGCTCGAGATCCTCCAGGTCGTGTACGGCCAGGTAGCGCGCGTCGTCGGCGACGGGCGACCAGCCCCCCGCGGGCGACAGGCCGTGACCGGCGCCGTGAGAGAGCTCGGCAAGGCACGCTCCTTTCAGGTCGATGATGCGGAGCACGCGGTTCCGGCTGTCGCCGTGCTCCGAATGGAACAGCGCGACGAGCCCGCCGTCGCGCGACAGGCCGTCGATGAACGCGCTCTGCTCGTGCGCGTAGATGCGGCGCGGCGACTCGCCGTCGGCCACGACGTAGACGCTGCTGCCCTCGTCGGAGCGCGAGCGCGCGATCGCCGCGAAGCGCGCCGCGATCGCCGGCCCGCCGCTGTGGATCGCGATGCGGCCGCTGTACGCGGGCGCGAGCTGCGCCGCGATCGTTTCGCGCGCTCCGCCGGCCCACGGCTCGCGCACCCAGCGGCCGAGCTCGTTCCCCTTCTCGTCGTCGAACCACCAGATCCATTCGCCGCTGGGATCGAGCCGGCTCGAGACGCGGTAGCCCGTTCCCTCGGAGCGATCGGTGACCTGGCGCCGCTCGCCGGTGCGCCTGTCCCAGGCGTAGACCTCGAACTTGCCGCCGGCGTTCGACAGATAGAGGAGCCGATCCGGATTCTCGCGCGCCCACGTCGGGAACATCACGACGGGAGCGCGGAACCGGCGCTTCCACGGTGCTTCGGACATGCGTCGAGTCTATGAAAGCGTGGCGCAGACCGTCATACGCGCTGGTCGAGCCCGTCGGGCCGGCAACAATCGCGCCCGGCGCGACCGCGCCGCTGGATCAACGCTGCGTGGCCTGGTACTCGCGTAGCGTGACGCGATCGCTCGCGAGCGTCTGTGCGAACGTGCGACCGACCCATCGGTAGTGCCACGGCTCGTAGTCGTAGCAGGTGACCGCGGTCTTGCCTCTCGCAAGCGTCATCGTGAAGCCGTACTCGGCCGCGTGCGCGACAAGCCACGCGCCGGTGGGTGTGGTCGCCCAATCCTCGTACTCCCACGGCGCAGCGCTGCCGTCGCCGAAGTCGATCGTTGTCCCGAGCTGGTGCTCCGAGTGGCCGGGGCGCGCGCTCGTGCGCAGCGCCTGATCGTACCCGCCGACGCTCACCCAGTATTCGAATGTCTGGCGCTGCGTGCCGAACGACCGGTAAGCCGAGATCACGAACAGTCGCAGACCGGCAGCTTCAGCGGCGCGCCGCATCGCGGAGAGGTCAGGGTAGATCACCGCCCGCACCGTAGCCTTCGGGTCGTCCGCAAGGACCTGCGCGTATGCCGGGTCGCCGCGTCGCGCGAGCTTGTCGACGGCGCTCAGCGGCTCGACCCCACGCGGCGCGATGACCGGACCACCGTTGATCGCGCCGACGACATCGGGCGGGACATAGTCCTCGGGCAGGCCGTTCGTCCAGTCGAGCACGGTCTCCGCGTGACGCGCGTAGTCGCGCTGCGCGGTGAGCGTGTCGCCCGTTGCGCAGTACGCGGCCGGCGCGGCGGGCGTGCTGAGACGCGGCGGTGGCGTCGCTGTCGGCGAGGCGGTCGTGATCGCGGTGGGCGACGGCGCCGCACTAGCCGAGGCGGGCGCGCTTGCCGAGGCGGGCGGGCTCACCACGCCCGTCGGGGTCGGACTGGCGGCGGGCGTCGACACCGAGGATGTGCACGCGCTCATCAGCACGAGCACCCACGCAAGGAGCCCGGACGATGCCGCCCGGACGCGCACGGACGACCTCCTAGCGGCCGTCGCGATGGACGCTGAAGACGTCGCGCACGCCCTCGAGCTTCGCGAGCACGCGCGAAAGCTGCTCGACGCTCGTGACCTGCAGCGTCGCGTTGACCGTCGCGCTCTTGTCGGGATTCGCGAGCGCGGACAGCGCGACCAGCGCGACCTGGTTCTCGCTGATCACGGCCGCGACGTCGCGGAGGAAGCCGTCGCGATCCCAGCCCTCGATGCGGATCGCGACCGGATACGTGCGCGCCGCCGTCTTCTCCCACTCCACCTCGACGTGGCGCTCCTTCTCTGGGCTCGCCCTGACATTGGTGCAGTCGGCGCGATGCACGGTCACGCCGCGGCCGCGCGTGATGTAGCCGACGATCGGATCCCCCGGGACGGGATTGCAGCAGACCGCGAAGCGCACCAGCAGGTCGTCCACGCCCTTCACGGTCACGCCGCCGCGCGATGAGGTCGGCGGGAGCGGCGGGGCCGACTCGGGGAGCTGCACCTGAGCGTCGTCGACGATGCCCAGTCGCATGACGACCTGCGCCGCCGTGACTTCGCCGTAGCCCAGCGTCGCGAAGAGCGTGTCGACGTCGTGCATGTTCAGCGCCTCGGTGACACGGCGGAGGTCCTCGTCGGAGAGATCGCCGAGCGATCGCTGCGCGAGGCGCTTCAGCTCGCGGTCGAGCAGCTCTTTGCCGTGCGTGATGTTCTCGTCGCGCTGAGAGCGCTTGAACCACTGACGGATCTTCTCTCGCGCCCCGGGCGTGCGGACCATGCCGATCCAGTCGCGCGAGGGGCCGCGTGCGGCCTTGCTGGTCACGATCTCGACGATGTCGCCCGACTGCAGGTGGTGGTCGAGGGGCACGATGCGTCCGTTGACCTTCGCGCCGATCGTGCGGTGGCCGACGTCGGTATGGATGCGGTACGCGAAGTCGATCGGCGTAGCGCCCGCGGTGAGGGCCTTCACCTCGCCCTTCGGGGTAAAGACGAAGACCTCGTCCTGGAAGACGTCCACCTTGAGCGACTCGACGAACTCCTGGGCATCGGTGACATCGTGCTGCCACTCGAGAAGCTGCCGGACCCACGCGAGCTTCGACTCGTAGTCGCGGTCGCGGTCGGCTTTCCCACCTTCCTTGTAGCGCCAGTGCGCCGCGATGCCGTACTCCGAGAGCGCGTGCATCTCCTGGGTGCGGACCTGGATCTCGAGCGGCTGACCACCGGGACCCATGACCGCGGTGTGCAGGGACTGATAGAGGTTCGCCTTCGGGACCGCGATGTAGTCGTCGAACTGGCCGGGGATCGGCGGCCACAGCGTGTGCACGACACCGAGCGCCGCATAGCACGCCGGGACGTCGGCGACGATCACGCGGACGGCGAGCAGGTCATAGACCTCGTTGATGCCGACGTTCTTGCGGCGCATCTTCTGCGCGATCGACCAGAGATGCTTCGCCCGGCCGGACAGCTCGGCCTTGATACCGGCCTTCTCGAGCTCGCTCGCGAGCGTCTTCATCGCCTGGTCGATCGAGCGCTCGCGCACCTGACGGCGCTCGGCGAGCTGCTCGGCGACCTCCTTGTACTGCTCGGGCTCGAGGTACTTGAACGACAGGTCCTCGAGCTCCCACTTGATCTGCCAGATCCCAAGACGATGGGCCAGCGGTGCGTAGATCTCGATCGTCTGGCGCGCGATGCGCTTCTGCTTCTCGAGCGGGAGCGGCGCGAGCGTGCGCATGTTGTGGAGCCGGTCGCACAGCTTGATGATCACGACGCGGAGGTCGTCCGCCATCGCGAGGAACATCTTCCGGATGTTCTCGGCCTGATGCGCATCGCGTGACTGACCCTGGAGCCGGCCGAGCTTCGTCACTCCCTCGACGAGGCGGCCGATCTCATCGCCGAACTCGAGGCGGATGTCGTCGGACGTGCGCGCGGTGTCCTCGGGCACGTCGTGTAGCAGCGTCGCCGCGATCGTCGCCGCCTCCATGCCGAGCTCGGCGATGAGCATCCCGACCGCTGCCGGATGCGTGATGTACGGCTCGCCCGAGACACGCTTCTGCCCGGCGTGCGCCTCGGCCGCGTAGACGTACGCGCGGCGCACCAGCTCCGCGTCACCGTCCGGGTAATGGCGGAGCATCTCCTTGACGATCCCCTCGACGTCCACGTGGCCGTGGCGCTGCGGACGCAGGCGCTCGGTGATCCCGACGATGCGCGAGGTGATCGTGTTGGCGTCCGCCACTACGCGACCACCGCTTCCAGGCGCATGCGATCGGCGGTCCCGACCGGGCCGAAGTCCTGCAGCTCGAGCTCGACGAAGCCGCGCAGGCCGGCGCCGACGGTCACGACGGCGTCGACGACACCGGCGTCGGTCATCGCCTCGACATGACCACCGCGCCGGAACGCCATCGCGTCGAAGGTGAAGCGGCCGACGGTGATCTTGCAGCGCAGGTGATCCGAGTCGACCCCGACCTGCCGGATCCCGAAGACCTTTACGCCCCGGAGGAGTAGGTGCGGCCGCGGGTTCCCCGCCCCGCACGGCTCGAGCGCCGCCAGCTCGAGTGCGAGGCGCGAGGTGAGCGCCTCAGGCTCGATCTCGGCGTCGACGCGCAGCGACGGCGTTGGCCGCACGCCACCGAGCCTGCGGCGCACGACCTCGTCGAGACGCAGGGTGAAGGCCGGGATGTTCTCGCGCGCGACCGAGAAGCCCGCGGCCATCGCGTGACCGCCGTGCTTGATGAGAAGGTCATCGCACTCGTCCAGGGCTTCGGCGATGTGCACGGACGAGATGGACCGGCACGAGCCCTTCCCCTCTTCGCCGTCGATGGCGATCACGACGGCGGGCCGCCCGTAGTCCTCCACGAGCCGAGACGCACCGAGTCCGACGATACCCGCGGGCCAGTTTGGATCTGCGACGACGGTCGCCCAGGCTTCGGGCCGCTCCTCAGCGCGCTCGCGGGCGCCTTTCACGACCTGCCGCGTGAGCTCCTGCCGCTCCGTGTTCTTGAGCTCCAGGTGCTCTGCCAGCGTCTTCGCCTCGTCGACGACCTCCGTCAGCAGGAGCCGCAGCGCCTCCTCGGCGTCGCTGATCCGGCCGGCGGCATTGAGCCGTGGGCCGAGCACATAGCCGATGTTCGCCGCGGTCACGTTCCCCAGCTTCAGCCCAGCACGTTCGACGAGGGCGCGCACGCCGGTGATCGGTGCGCGGTTCAGCGCTTCGAGCCCGGCGCGCACCAGCATGCGATTCGCGCCGCGCAGGGGCACGACGTCGGCCACGGTCGCGAGCGCGACCAGCTGCATGAGCTCGTCGCGGCGCAGCGCGAAGCCGAGCTCGCCGAGAAGCTTCCGCGCGAGGACGAGCGCGACGCCAGCGCCCGCGAGCTCCTTGTCCAGCGACGGGTCGCCGGGACGGCGCGGATTCACGACGGCGAACGCGTCCGGCAGCTCGGCCGGCGGGTGGTGGTGGTCGGTGATGATGAGATCGACGCCGAGCTCGCGCGCCAGCGCCGCCTCGCGCACCGCGGTGACGCCGCAGTCGACCGACACGATGACGCGGGCCCCGTCGGTCGCGAGCTTCCGGATCGCCTCCTCGTTGAGCCCATATCCCTCTTCGTAGCGGTTGGGGATGTAGGCCTGAACGACGACGCCGAGCTGGCGAAACGCGCGCACGAGGATCGCCGACCCGGCGATGCCGTCGACGTCGTAGTCGCCGTAGACGACGATGCGCTCGCGAGCCGCGAGCGCACGACGCAGACGCTCGACCGAACGATCGAGGTCGAGCATCGGCGGGCCGTTCTCGACCGCGCGGGCCGCGATGAAGTCGGCCATGTCCGCCGTCTCGATGCCTCGTGCGCCCAGGATGCGGGCTACGAGGGGCGGTATGCCGTCGGGGGCAGCGAGGTCCGGAGCGTTCGGAAGGATCCAGCGGCGCAGTGCGGCGAGGCTCATCTCAATCAAGTTTCGCATGCCCTGCACGTACGATGACGTCGTCGTGCGCTCTTTCGGCCTCATCGCCATGGTCGTCATTGCCGCCTCGGCCTGCGCCCCTGCCGCTGCGCTGCCCACCCCGTCTCCGACGGCCCCGGCCGCATCCGCGAGCGCGGTGCCGACCGCCACGCGGCCGGCGGGGCTGGTCGACCGGCCAACAGCAAGAGCGGACGAGGCCCCGCGGCGTTGGTACACGACCCCGGATGGGCTGTTCGGCGACCCGGTGCCCGTTGCGATCCAGTTCCCCGGAGTCGACGCCGCGGCCGGACTTCCACGGGCCCGGCTCGCCTCATCGGGACGCGTGAGCGATCTCGTGCCCGATCCGACCGGAGGACCGCGCTGGGTGGGCGCCGTGGAGCTCCGAGGTGTTCCCGCCGGCGAGCAGACCGTCGAGTACCTGGTGCGCCTTCGCGACGGAACAGACGCCTTAGTCGCGACGACCCGCTTCATGCTGTCGGCACCCGAGTACGTGGTGTGGACGCTCGACTTCGAGGGCGATGCCGCGAGCGACGCCGCCCTCGCCAACACCGCGGAGATCGCCAAGATGTTCTCCATCCCGATGACGCTGATGTGGAATCCACGCGTGTGGACGACGACGCAGGTCTCGGCCGAACGCGCGGACGCGATGCTCGCGTGGACCATGAAGATGCGCGCCGACACCGCCGCGGAGGTCGCACTCCACCTCCATGCGTGGACCGATTACGTGCGCCTCGCCGGCGTCACGCCGCGCGTCTCGCCGAGCTGGGCCTCGCGCGGCGACGGATACGACGTCCCGCTCACCGCCTTCAACGAGGCCGAGACGAAGCAGCTCATCGATCTCGCGCTCAAGCTCATGTTCGCGCACGGGATGCCGATCCCGACGTCCTTCCGCGGTGGTGGCCTGTTCGCGAACGCGGCGAACCTGCGGGCGGTCGCAGCCGCGGGATTCACCGTCGACACCTCCGCGACGCCCGCGGGCGACTTCGGCCAGCTCGCGCTGCCGTGGTCGCTGCCGCGCGACGCGCAGCCATACCGGCCGTCGCGCGACGACGCGAACGTGCCGGGCGATCTCCCAGTGCTCGAGGTCCCCAACATCGCCGGGAACACCTACGGGTACACGGCCTTCTCGATCCAGCGCACGGTCAACGACGACCGGGCGATGCTCGC
>JBDUCG010000075.1:0-7612 GCA_040003565.1 Chloroflexota bacterium
CGTGGACGAACAAGGACGCGGCAGCGCATAGCGCGGTCGTGGCCGGTGTGGGTCAGACGCCCGTGCTGACGCAGAACCAGAGTGGCGGGCTTGCCTTCAACGCCGCGGGGACGTTCCCATACATCTGCGGCATCCACGGGGAGTCGATGAAGGGCACGGTGATCGTGCGCGCCGCGGCGACGCCAGCGCCCACACAGCCGCCGACGCTCGCACCGACACCGGTTCCTACAGCACGTCCGACAGTGGCGCCAACGGTCGCGCAGACCGCGGAGCCGGCGGCGACCGCGAGCCCGTCACCGACGGCCACCGCGAGCCCGGTGCCAACAACCGTGACACCGACGCCGAGCGTCGCCGTCGCGGCGCCGTCACAGCAAGCGCCCGCTCCGGCGGCGAACGACACGGGCGGTCCGTCGCCGCTGGTCATCGCCGGGGCCGCTCTCGTGGCGATCGCGCTCGTTGCCTTCGCTCTCACACGTATCAAGCGCTAGGCGCGCGCCCTGCAGGGCACTGTGTCCATGCCGAATGAGACAATCGAACGACTCATGACCGTCCTCCGCGTCGCGTCACCCTCCGACGACATCGCCGAAGTGCTCCTCGACGAGCAGGCGATCGCCGCGAAGGTGCGCGAGCTCGGCACGGCGATCGCCGACGACTACCGCGGCAAGGACGTCGTGCTGGTGAGCATCCTGAAGGGCGCACTCCCGTTCCTGGCCGACCTCATGCGACAGATGCCCATCCCGCTCGCGCTCGATTTCCTCGAGGTCTCGTCGTACGGCGAGGCGACCGAGTCGAGCGGCAATGTGCGGATCCTGAAGGACCTCGCGAAATCGATCGAGGGCCGTGAGGTCGTCGTCGTCGAGGACATCCTCGACACCGGCCAGACGCTCTCGTACGTGATCGAGCATCTGCGTTCGAAGCATCCCGCGTCGGTCCGCCTCTGCACGCTGCTGGACAAGCCTGCGCGCCGCATCGTGCCGATCAAGATCGACTATCGCGGGTTCGAGATCCCCGACAAGTTCGTCGTGGGATACGGGCTTGACTACGCCGAGCGATACCGCAACCTGCCGTTCATCGGCGTGCTCAAGCCGGAGGTGTATCGGGGGGTGCCGTGAAACGGCGACGGCTCCTTGGCCACCTCGCGACCTGCGTCGTCATCGCCGCCTCGACGCTCTCAATGTCCGAGCCTGCCCGTGCGGCGACCCTGCCGGCAGTGCCGGACACCATCCGCGTCAACGTCTCCCTCTATGGGACGACCTACGCGCTGATCGGCTCGACGGGCGCGATGACCGTCACGACCGCGGACGGCAAGCTCCTCTACAAGGGCGGGCAGCGCATGGTCGCGCGCACCAACGTGCAGCGCATCGAAGGGGAGCCGGTCACCCTGCCACCGGCGCGCGAAGGACTCACGCGCGAAGAGCGCGCCAGCCGTCTCGAGCTGGTGCGCGAAGTGAGACGCGCGGCGCGCGAGGCGCAGGTGAGCGGCAAGCTCGTGACCATCCCATTCGAGGTCTCCCTGCTCGCCGGCTCTGACGACGCGCTCGGGACACCGGTGCTGTCGGCGCCGCGCGTCAGCGTGATCCGCTTCAACGCCGACTTCGGCTACCTCAACTGGGGCGGCCGGCTGTTCCGCGGCACGCTCGAGGTCACCACCGACGACGCAGGCGACATGATCGTCGTGAACCAGGTCGAGACCGGCCGATACCTCGCGTCGGTCACCGGCGCCGAGTCGCCCTCGAGCTGGCACCCGGAGGCGCTCGCGGCACAGACGATCGCGGCGCGCACCTATCTCGTGACGCATCTGAAGCGGCACGCGAACTACGACCTCGAAGGCGACACGCGCGATCAGGAGTACGCCGGGATCGGCACCGAGGCCGACTCGACGGTCCGCTCGGTCCAGCGCACCGCCGGACTCGTCGCGACCTACCGCGGCTCACCGATCGAAGCGCTGTACTCGGCCAACGCCGGCGGCGTCACCGAGGACTCGGAGAACGTGTACGCCAACGCGCTCCCCTATCTGCGCAGCGTGCCCTCACCCGGCGACGAGCTGGCGAAGGACAGCGGCTTCGGCAAGACCAGCTGGGAGTGGAACCGCGAGTTCACCGCGCCACAGCTCGGCGACTACCTGCGCTCGCGCGGCCTGAACGTCGGCGTTCCGCAGCGCATCGATCTCGTCCGCGTCACCGCGGCCGGGCGCGTCACGCAGGCGCGCGTCGTCGGGACCGCTGGGTCGCGCGACATCGGGAAGGACGTCACGCGCTACTACTTCGGGCTCAAGAGCAGCCTCTTCACCGTCACCATCACCGAGGGCGGCGAGAACGAGTGGGTCTCATGGCGCGACTCGGCTCGTCTGGTGGATATGGGCATCCTCGGCTCGGAGCTTCTCGCCACCACCTACGAGCGCTCGCTCGACGAGAATCGCGAGCTGACCTCGATCCGCGTCACCGGCTATCTGTACAAGCTGCCGGCGCGCATCATCTTCTACGGCCGCGGCTTCGGCCACGGCGTCGGCATGTCGCAGTGGGGCGCGCAGGGCATGGCGCTGAACGGCGCGAACTACGAGCAGATCCTGAAGCACTACTACCAGGGCATCGCGCTCACCAACATCGGCGGCGCCTGACCGCGCTCGGGGTCACTCCCCGACGAACTTCTGAGAGTTCCCCATGTGCGGGTAGACGCGCGCCTGCACCACCGCGAGCACTTGCTTGGTGTGGTTGCGATCGTGGTGCACCCACTCCTGCAGCAGATCCTTCACCCGCAGCATGCCGACCCTGGGATGCTCGCCGCCGCGTTCGAGGTCCGCGGCGGTCAGCGCGCGGACCAGCGCGATGCTGTCGTGCCGCAGGCCCATGAACTCCATCCACAGGCTCTGGCTCATCCGGGCGCAGTCCTTGCGCTCGCGCGCGACGGCCTCCTGATCCCACGACGCGAGCGCTTTGCCGGCGATCATGTCGCGGATCCGGCCGGCGAAGCCGCGCCGCTCGGCCTCGATGAGATGTCCGACGCACTCGTTCACGCACCATTCGCCCGGTGCGGGATGCCACTGCGAGCCCTCGTCGCCGAGCGCGTTGATCTCGCCTTCGACGAGCGCGCAGGTGGATTCGAGCAGGGCGGCGATCTGGCCGGGCGTGAGCGCAACGCTCATGAGATGAGCTGGGGTGCGCTCCGGATCGGGACGTGGACGTTGAGCACGACGGTGCCGTCTGGACGCGTCTCGTGCTGCGATTCGCCGTGCAGCAGATCGAGACGCTCGCTGCGGCGGAGTCCGGACTGCAGCTCGCCGTCGGGCGGCAGCTCCTTGCCATCGCTCTGCAGCAGGATCTCGAGCTTGTCGTCCTTCCAGGTCATGCCGAGGACGAGATCCTTGGCGACCGCCTTGTCGATGCGCTCGACGAGGGAGTCCTGGATGAGCCGGAAGATCGCGACCTCGTCGTCCGACGGGAGACGCCGGTCGCGACCGGTGCTGGAGAAGTCGATACGGATGCCGTGCTTGTCGATCAGCGTCTGCACGTACCGGCGCATCGTCGGGACGAGACCGAGATCGTCGAGGATCATCGGTCGCAGCTCGAAGATGAAGCCGCGCAGCTCCTGCAGCGTCTTGTTGACCATCTGCCGCAGCGCCGCGAGCTCGGTGCGCGAGCGCTGCGGATCCACTTCGAAGAGGCGCTCGCTGATCTCGGACTGGAGCACGACGTTCGCCATCGCTTGAGCGGGTCCGTCGTGGACCTGGCGCGCGATCCGCTTGCGCTCCTCCTCCTGCGTATCAACGACCGCCTGAAGGAGACGGCTCTCGTCGATGACCGGCGCAGTGTCGGCCGGCAGCGGAGCCTGCGAGCGGCTCGTGTGCACGTGATCCTGCGCGGCCGTCACGAGCGCTCGCGCGCGCTCGAGGAGCTTTCGCTTCGCCTGCAGACCCGCCAGCTGCGCTTCCATCGTCATCCGCCGCGAGAGCGCCGCATTGTGCTCGTCGGTGACGGTGAAGATCTGCTCGCGCTGGAAGTTCCCCGGATTGGCGCGCGCCTCTTCGACCTTCACCTTGGTCTGGTCCTCGCGCGCCTTGAGCCGGCTGACCTCGGTCAGCGTCGACTCGACGAGCAGATCGAGCTCGCGAACTTCCGCGGTGATCTTCTTCTGCTCGGTGACGAACTCGGTCGCGAGATCGGGGGCTGCCACGCTCAACTACCCATCTCCGGTCCTTTGATCCATCCCTGCCTGATCGCGTACACGACAGCCTGCGTGCGGTCGTTCACAGACAGCTTCCGCAGGATGCTCGACATGTGATTCTTCACCGTCTGCTCCGAGATGGCCAGCGCGTATGCGACCTCTTTATTCGTCATCCCCTGCGCGATGTTGTCGAGGATCTGGACCTCACGCGGGGACAGCGGGGCGAATACGTGCGAGGACCCTGGTCCGTAGACGGACAGCTCGCGGAACTCGGCCAGTACTTTCGAGGCGACCGCCGGCCGCGTGAAAACTTTTTCGTTGATGATGAACTGGCCCGCGCGAGCTTTGCGGATCGCGTCGACGAGCTCGACCGGATCGCAGTCCTTGTTGAGGTACGCGGCAGCTCCGGCGCGGATCGCCTCGAAGAGCGTCTGCTCCTCGTCCTTCGCCGTCAGAACGACGACACCGACGTGCGGCAGCTCGCGCCGTATGCGCTGCGTGACCTTGATGCCCGACGTGCGCGGCAGGTCGGCTTCGATGACGAGCACGTCCGGCTCGAGCTCGAGCGTCTTCGCCGCGGCCTCGTCGCCGTCGGCCGCCGTGCCTACGAGCTCGATGTCCGCTTCTCTTTGAAGGACCTGGCTGATCCCCATGGTGGTGAGTCGGCTCGAGTCGGCAAGGACCACGCGGATGTTGCGGTCCGCGTTCTTCTCAATCTTGTCGGCCAATTGACCTTCCTCTTTCACCATGCGTCACGCTAGCGGAGCCCTCGGTCGGAAGCTGGAGTGTAACGGCGGAGCCCTTGCCGGGGCTCGATTGGATCTGGAGGCTGCCGCCGATGAGCGACGCGCGCTCGCGCATCGACAGGAGTCCGACGGACTTGGCGCGGCGCGCGGCCTTCACGAGATCGAAGCCGACGCCGTCGTCGGTGACGTGCAGGACCCAGTTGCCCGCCGAGCGCTGCCAGACGATCCCGACCGCGGCCGCTTGCGCGTGCTTGTGGACGTTCTGCAGCGCTTCCTGCAGGACGCGATACACCGCGAGCTCCTGCTGCGGAGTGAGCGCCGTGTCAGCGGTGTCGAGCTTGCTCGACACCTTGATGCCGCAGCGCGTCTCCCACTCGCTCGCGTAGTTGCGCATCGCGTCGGCGAGGCCCAGCTCGGTGAGCTCGGGCGGGCGCAGGTCGTAGATCATCGCGCGCACCGAGTCGAGCGAGGCGCGGAACTGACCGCGCAAAGTTCCGAGCTCGCTCCGCAGCGTCTGTCGCAGCTCGGCGGGCGCGCGCTCGGCGATGCGCTCGAGGTAGTCCACTTCGAAGATCGCGTTGGCCAGCACCTGCGCCGGACCGTCGTGCACGTCGCGGTACAGACGCTCGCGTTCCGCCTCGAGGCTCTCGAGGACGCGCTGCGCGACATCGAGCGACTGGTCGTCGCGATCGCGCGGCTCGGGCTCGATCCCCGAGCCGAGCAGGTACGAGACGCTGGACTCGATGTGCTGCACGACGAGCTGGAGCTGCTTCAGGCGGCGGTACGCGCGCTGCGTCGTTTCGTCCAGCGCGCCTTCGGTCGAACGA
This sequence comes from Chloroflexota bacterium, assembly GCA_040003565.1. Lineage (GTDB taxonomy): Bacteria > Chloroflexota > Limnocylindria > P2-11E > P2-11E > CF-39. The sequence continues at coordinate 5,735 of JBDUCG010000075.1, forward strand.
CCCGACTGCGCCTCGGCCATCCGCTGATACGCACGCGCGAACTTCTCGACCTGCTGGCGCGTGCGACGGACATCGCGACGCAGCCCATCGACCAGCGCGTCGAATTGCGCCTCGAGGTCGTCCGGATCCTTGATGAGCCGCGGTTGTGGTGCCGTGGGCCGAGTATATGGACGCCTACCCGCAGATCTGGCGACCATCGCGTCTCAGCGCGGTCGCTCCAGCAGCACCGCGCGCGCGTCCTCGGTAACGACGCGCCAGCCTTGCTCCCGCAGGGCCGAAACGAGCGCGCGATCGGGCCGGAGGAGCACCTGCGCGACCTTGTACCGGTCGAGGACGTCCTTCCACCGCGGTCCCAGTTCCACCGCTTCGCGCCAGTCGGCGAACACGTCGGGAAGGAACGGGAAGAGCCGGCCGTCGACGAACACGGGCCTCTCCGGCGCGCGCCAGATCAGGTAGCCGCCCCAGTCGTATTCGTTCAGCAGGACGCCCGTCCCCGACCGCACCGCGGCGAGCGAGCCGGTCGGATACGCGTTCTCGTTGGGCGCGCTCGGCACAAAGGCGAGGCCGACGAGCGCCATCGCCGCCACGCCGGCGCCGAAGCCGACGATCGCGCCGCGCGGATACGCGCGCCGCCGCGCGAGCCAGGCCTCGAACGGCGGCCACGCGCGCGGGATGGCGGCGGAGATGAATGGCACCGCGGCGAACGCGAAGTACGGCATGTGACGCTGCGCCGAGAGACCCAGCCAGAGCAGCGGCGCGAGCAGCAGGATGTCGAGGAGCGTCCCACCGCCGCGCAGCGCGAGGGCGAGCGTGCCGATGATGAACGCCGCGAAGACGAACCCGGCCGGGCGCGTCACATCCGGCGGCGACTCCTCGACGATGAAGCGCGGTGGAGCGGTCGCGTGCGCGGCCGCGGCACCGAGACCGAGCGAGCCCGGATCGACGAGCGAAGCGGCGAACGCGGTGCTCGCGGTGATGGCGAAGGCCGCCCAGCTCCGGCGCGTGAGGAGCGCCTCGAGCGTGAACACGCCCAGGAGCGCGAGACCGAGTGCGTACCCGCCGTGCAGATTCGTCCAGAGCAGCATCAGCGGCGGCACCGCGAGCAGCACGCCCAGACGACCCGCGCGCGCGGTGAGCAGCAGGTCGAGCAGCAGCGGGAACAGCGCGAGCGTGAACAGGTGCGGACGGTCGGTCCACACGATCTCCGACAGCAGCAGCGCGGCACAGCTGACCGGGACCGCGACGATCACTGGCGCACCGCCGCGTAGCGCGACGCGCGTCAGGAAGAACGCGCCGATGCTCACCAGAAGAGCGCGCAAGATCACGAGCCCGGTCCATCCGCCCGCGAGATACGCGAGGTACAGGACGATCTGGCCGAGCCACTCACCCACGCTGTACGGCTGACCGCTGACCGTGCTCGAGAACACATCGGCGCGCAGCAGCGCACCGTGATCCAGCATCCACTTCCCCGACGCGAGATGCCAGTACGTGTCGGGATCGCCCGGCGGCGTCGCGAGCGCGAGCGCGAACGCCGCGAGCGCGACGAAGAGCGAGGCGAGGTTGCGTCCGTTCACGGCGTCAGCCTCATCGGCGGATCGAGCACCCAAAGTCACCCACGAACGGGAAGATCTTGATCGAATCCCGTATGACAGGCGGGCCGAGCCAGCTGGGCCGTTCGGACTCCGCGTAGATCGCGTCGTAGACGCGGAAGTGCGCGGCCTCGAGCACAAGTGAGTGGGCGCCGTAGAACGCGGCCGCGCAGCCGAATTCCGCGAGACCGTCCGCTGGTGTGACGATCACGGATCGCCCGCTAAGTGAGCGCCACGCCGCGGCGTCGATGGCCATGAACGGCCCCGCGGGGATCGCGTCGAGCGCGGC
>JBDUCG010000076.1:0-7584 GCA_040003565.1 Chloroflexota bacterium
GCGACGACCTTTCCGTTCGGATCGGTGATGAAGAACGCACGCAGCTCCGGATACGCCTTCGTCAGCGACGCGAGATATGCGCCGAGGTTCGCCTGGTCGTATGGCTGGCTGCTGCCGGCGAGGACTCCCGCCATCGCGAAGGTCGTGTTCTCGAGATCGCGCAAGAATCCGTCGACGATGGACGCGCCGTTGCGCGCCGAGCGCGTCGCGGCGTCGAGCTCGCGCGCGCGCCGCTCGCGCAGCTGGTCGGCGTACGACAGCGCGATGATCAGGAGGACCGGGATGGCGACGACCGCCATGAGCAGCGTCAGCCGCGTCGAGAGCGACCAAGGCCCGCGCAGACGCTTCATTCCCCTGACCTTACCGGTCGCGCCACCAATAGACCATCTTCGCGGGCGACCGGCAGGGCGAAGTCGAACCGGTCGACCTGGCACGCAAGCTCAGCGTCACGACGCGGGAACCAGTCGGGCCAGTCCAGATCCTCATCTTCCCAGAGCGACGCGATGAGCGCAGTGACATCGACGGGCTCATCGGTGAGGCGCGCCGCGATGTAACGGGCGCAGGCTTCATCTTCGGCGGAGACTTCAGAGCCGCCATTGCCCATCGCGACGACGGTGACTTCATCCGCGGTGCGTCGAAGATAACGGACCGTCGCTTCAGCGATGACGAAACTGCCGCAGACGATCGCGAGGGCGGACGCGGCCGCGTTCACGCCCTGCGTCCCCGCGCCGGTGCGCTGCACGACTCGACGTCCGCTCAGGTCGAGGTGCTCGATCGCCGACGGCGAGTTGCCGATGTCGAACCCCGGGATGGGGCGGCCGCCGATCTCGCCGGTGAGGAACAGCTTCGGGTCATCGCGCTTCAGCGCCAGCGCGTGCTCGTGATCGGCGACGAGCACGATCTCGCGGGCGCCTGCGGCGACGCAGAAGGCCGCGGTCGTGAAGGCGCGGAACACGTCGACGATCACGGCGTGGCCCGTCGCTTCGCGCGCACCGTCGATGAAGCGCGTGACGCGGACCTTCACTGCGTCGCCCCTCAGAGCACCGTCGCCGTGAACGGCCGGCGGCCGGTCGCGAAACGCTCCAGCGACAGATCGGCGATGTCGAGGGTGTGCGCGCGGCCGTCGAGCATCTCCTCGACCACGAGCTGCGCCGTCGCGGGCGTGTGCATGAACCCGTGTCCGGAGAACCCCGCCGCGAGATACAGACCCGCGACGCCGGGCACCGCACCCACGATCGGATGGTCGTCGGGAGTCATCTCGTAGTAGCAGGACCACGAGTCGGTGATGCGCACGTCCGCGAACAGCGGATGCCGCCACGCGGCGCGCGCGCGTACCCAGGGCTCGAGCGAAGACGGAACGACGAGCGGCGTGAATTCGCCCGGGAACGCCGCGGGCGGCGAGCCCGGTCCTTTCTCCACACGGCCGTCGCCGGTGAGGTTCGGCATCGCGAAGCGCTGAGCCGCGCCCTTCGGCCGGAAATGGAAACCGGATTCGAGCTCGATGGTCATCGGCACGCGTGAGAGGGCCGGGTACGGGCGCGACTCCATGATCGATCTCGCGTAGGGCCAGATCGGCACGGCGACGCCTGCGGTGGCGGCCAGCGCCGCGGTCCAGCAGCCCGTCGCCAGCAGGACGCGCTCGCACGAGATCACGCCCTCATCCGTGCGCACTCCCGTGACGCGGTCTCCATCACGCACGATCTCGAGCACGGCCGCGCCCTCGCGGATGCTGACGCCACCCAGCTGCGCGGATCCGGCGAATCCCGCGAGCGCCTCGATCGGGTCGCCGTAGCCATCCTCCGCCCCGAAGCGTCCACCCACAAGGTCGTCGGTCCGGATGCCCGGCACGAGCCGCTCGATCTCGGACCGATCGACCATCTCGACGTTGACCCCGACGCCTTCGTACAGGGGCATCGCCTTGCGCAGCTGCGCGAGTCCCTCGGCGGTCTCGGTGATGAACAGGTAGCCGCGCTGCTCGAAGCTGTGCCGGGCGCCGACGCGGTCCTCGAACGTGCGCCAGAACGCGACCGCCAGCTTCGACAGACGCACGTCGAGCTCGTCGTCGAACTGGTGGCGGATCCCGCCCAGACCGCCCTTGCTGGTCCCCTGCCCCAGCCGCCCTCGTTCGAGCAGCACGATGTCGTGCTCGCCGCGCTCGGCGAGAAAGAACGCCGCCGCGCAGCCGACGACGCCACCGCCGACGATGACGGTCGACGCGCTCGTCACTCCGGCACCTCTTCGAAGCGCAGCCTGCCGTCCTGCTCGCGGATGCGGCCGAAGCGCGGCAGGTCATGCGTGAAAGCGACGATCCACTTCTCCTCGACGGCGCGCGGGAGGATCACCTTCTTCGCCGCGAGCGTCTCGAGCGGGAACAGGTCGATGGCCGGGATCCACGGCAGCCGCAGATGGTGCCGGTCGGGCATGAAGTCGGACGAGAAGAAGAGCGTCTCGTCCCCATCGCTCACGCGCACGGTCTGCGTGCCGCGCGTGTGGCCCTGGATGCGGTCGAGGCGGATGCCCGGCAGGATCTCGACGCTCTCGTCGATGAGCTCGAGCTTGCCGGTCGCCTCGAGCGGCGCGAAGTCGTCGGCGAAATACGAGCCACGCGTGCGCTCGTTGGGCGCGTTCGCGTCGACCCACTCGAGGCGCTGGAAAACGTACGAGGCGCGCGGGAACGTCGCGACGATCCGGTCGCCGTCGCGATACGTGTTTCCCCCGGAGTGATCGAAGTGCAGATGGGTGTTCACGACGAGCGTGACGTCATCCGGCCGCACGCCGCGGCGCGCCAGCTCATCCAGGAGCCGTGGCGGCTCGTCGATCCCGAAGTTCTGCTTCGAACGCTCCGTGAGCTTCGGGCCGGCGCCCGTCTCGACGACCACGACGTGACCGGCACCGTCGCGGATGAGCAGGCAGTTCATGTCCAGTGAGACGCGGTTGCGGTCGTCCGCGGGCTGCTCCTTCTCCCACAGCGACTTCGGCACGATGCCGTACATCAGCCCGCCGTCGAGGCGGAAGATCCCGTCGCTGAATATTTCCACCTGGAAACGGCCGACACGCACGAGAGGCAGTATGGGGAAGAACGCTGTGAAGGATGTCCGCGCGCAGTTCGGCAAGACGGCGGCTGCCTATGTTTCGAGCGCGACGCACGCGTCGGGTGAGGATCTCGAACGCCTGATCGCGGTCGCGGCGCCGAAGGCCGGCGACCGCGCGCTCGATCTGGGCTGCGGGGTCGGCCACACGCTGCGGCGTCTTGCGCCCATGGTCGCGTTCGCCGTCGGTGCGGACGCGACGCTGGAGATGATGCAGGCCGGTCGCGCCAGCGTCGTGAGCGCACCGAACACGGCGTTCGCACAGTCCGACGCGACGGCGCTCCCCTTCGCCGACGCGACCTTCGATCTGGTGACCTGCCGTCTCGCGGCGCATCACTTCAGCGACGTGACGGCCGCATTCCGCGAAGTGGCCCGCGTGCTGAAGCGCGATGGCCGTTTCGTTCTGGTCGATAACTACGCGCCGGATGATCCGGCGCTCGATGCGTTCATCAACGAGCTCGAGACACTCCGCGACGCGTCGCACGTCCGGAACCACACCCTTGAAGGGTGGCGCGCCGTCCTCGAGGACGCGGGTCTTCGCGCGAGCACCCGGTCCGAGCTGATGACGACCAAGCTCACAACGGAAGCGTGGCTCGAACGGTCACAGACGCCACCGGACCGGGCCGCCGAGGTCCGACGCAGGCTGCGTGTCGCGCCGGACGCGGCGGTCGGCGCCTTTCACATCACCGACACGACGTTCGCGGTGCCGAAGGTCGTCATCCTGGCGACGTGGGGTGGCACCCTTCGATAACCTGCCGAGCCTTCGTGAAGTCCCTTCGGCGACGGCCGCGCAAATGGCCGAGGCGGACCGCAGCGCGTCGGAGGACTTCGGCATCCCGCTCGAGGTGCTCATGGAGAACGCCTCGCGTCAGGTCGCCACGGTGGCGCGGCTGTTTCTCGACGGTGTCGCGGGCAAGCGGATCGTCGCGCTCGCGGGGAGCGGGAACAACGGCGGTGACGCGCTCGGCGCGCTGCGTCATCTGCAGGGGTGGGGCGCGAGCGTGCGTGCCGTGCTCTCGGGACCAGCGGAACGGCTGCGCCCGCTCGCGCGGAAGCAGCACGACATCCTCGCTGCGCTCGGAGTGCCGCGTGACGCGGGCGCCATACCGGACGCCGACCTCGTCATCGACGGTCTGCTCGGCTACAGCGTGACCGGTCCGCCGCGCGGCGCGGTCGCCGACCTCATCCGCGCCGCGAATGCAGCGCGCGTCCCGATCCTCGCGGTCGACCTGCCTTCGGGGATGCATCCGGATACCGGCGAGCCGCTCGGTGTCACGGTCCGCGCCGCGCTCACGCTCACGCTCGCGCTGCCGAAGCGTGGACTCATCGAGACGCGGTCGCGTGCTCTCATCGGCGACCTGCTGCTCGCGGACATCGGGATCCCGCCGCAGGCTTTCGACCGTCTCACGCTCGAGACGCGCGGCGTGTTCGAGAGCGGCGACCTGGTCCGTATCATCCGCTGATGCCCCTTCAAGGAAAGCGCCTCGCGTTCATCGGCGGCGGCACGATGGCGGAAGCGATGATCCGCGGCGTGCTCGACAAGCATCTGGTGCCGCCGTCGCACGTGTTCGTCACCGGTCCGCGGCGCGAACGGCGCGCGGAGCTCACCAAACAGTTCGGCGTGAAGGCGCTGGCGTCGAATGCCGACGCGGCGCAGGGCGCGCACGTCGTCGTGCTGTCGGTCAAGCCACAGGTGCTCCCCACTGTCCTGCGCGAGCTGCGCGGAAAGCTGCGCGCGGAGCAGCTTGTCGTGTCGATCGTCGCCGGCGCGCCGCTCGCCGTGCTGCGCGAAGGTCTCGACCACGCGACCGTCGTGCGCGCGATGCCGAACACCCCGGCGCAGATCGGGATGGGCGTCACCGCGTGGTGCGCGACCTCGAGCGTCGAGCGCGATCAGCGCGACCGCGCGAAGGCGATCCTCGGCGCGCTCGGCGAGGAGATCGAGGTCGAGGACGAGAGCATGGTCGACATGGCGACCGCGCTCTCCGGCACCGGACCGACGTACGTATTCCTGTTGATGGAGGCGCTCGTCGACGCGGGCGTGCATCTTGGATTCTCGCGGCGGGTCGCCGAAGAGCTCGTGCTCCGCACGGTCGAAGGGTCCGCCGCGTTCGCCCGTCGCAGCGGACGCCATCTCGCCGAGCTGCGCAACATGGTCACCTCGCCCGGCGGCACCAGCGCCGCGGCGATCTACGAGCTCGAGAAAGGCACGATGCGCACCGTGCTGTCGCGAGCCGTCTACGCCGCGTTCGTTCGGACGCGCGAGCTCGGCGCGGAGGCGCAGCAGAAGATGCAAAAGACCAAGTGAAGGACCTGCTCGTCATCCTCGCCGCGGTGCTGGTGGGGTTCTTCCTCCTCGGCTACGACCAGCGCACCGACGACACCGGCGTGGAGGCTGCGCTCATCGTGGCCCTGTCGCTCGCGCTCGCGGTCGCGGCGCCGCGTCGGTGGATCGCGATCGGCCTGGGCGTCGGGCTGCCGATCGCGGCGTCGAGCGCCATCAATGGACGGTGGGATGGACAGTGGCTCGTGGCGGCCGTGGTGCTGGCGCTCGCGCTCGGTGGGGCAGGCCTGGGCTGGCTCATGCGGCGGGGGTCGCTGGCCGTCGCGCGCTAGGGCTCGATCTGCTCCACCTCGAACCGCTGACCCTTGTCCGAGATCCGCGCGTGCGCGTCGATGGTCTTCAGCCAGGCGCCGTCACTCGTGTGCATGGCCTCGAACGTCTTCGCCTCGGAGCGGCTGGGCCACATGAGCTCGGTGCGGTCGTGCGGCGCGCCTTCGGAGAGGAAGCGTTCGAGGTCCGCTTGTGAGTCGAGGACGATCGCGACCGCGGACTGTGCGCCCTGAGGCGCCCAACCCACGGGGCGCGATGACCATGCGGAGAGCCAGCTCGGAGCAGCTCCGTCGTAGCCGACGACCGCGACGAGCGGCGTCGGCCCGAACTCCCAGAGCCACGTGGCCGTTTCAGCGAGGGTCTCCGGGTCGGCGAGCGGGCGGTAGTCCGCATCAGCCGGCGGGAGCTCCACGACGAAACGGTCATATGCGACCTGGCTCACCTGCATGACGCGCTAGGAGTAGCACCGAGCAGCCAGTCGAGCAGACACGGACGGGTATCGGTGAGTGCTAGTACTCCGGTACTACGAGCCGGAGCGCCGCAGGCGTGGATCGAGCGCATCGCGCAGGGCATCGCCCAGGAAATTGAAGGCAAAGACCGCCGTGAAGATCGCGATCCCCGGCCCCACGCTCATCCACCACTTCAGGTTCGGCAGGTAGCGCTGCGAGTAGGCGATGTCCTGACCCCAGGAGGGATACGGCGGCTGCGGACCGAGACCAAGGAAGGACAGCGCAGCCTCCGCAAGGATCGCGAAGGCCGTCGAGAGCGTCGCCTGCACGATGAGCGCGCTCATGACGTTCGGGAGGATGTGCTTCAGCACGATGCGCAGTGGCGTAGCGCCGATCGTCCGCGCCGCCACGATGAACTCGCGTGCGCGGACCGCCAGCACCTGGCCGCGGGTGAGCCGCGCATACGCCGGGATCGCCACGATGCCGATCGCGATCATCGCGTTCTGGATCTGCGGACCGAGCGCGGATGTGATCGCGATCGCGAGGATGAGCGCCGGGAACGCGAGGAGCGCATCGATCCCGCGCATGATGAAAAGGTCGAACTTCCCGCCAAGGTAGCCGGCCGCGAGACCGAGCGACGTGCCCACCAGCAGTCCGATGGACACCGAGATCACGCCGACCGAAAGGCTCACGCGTGCGCCCCACATCACGCGCGAGAGCACATCGCGTCCGAGGTCGTCGGTGCCCAGCCAGTGCGCGCCGCCCGGCGGGATGAGCGAATCCGCCACGTTGACCTTGATCGGATCGTACGGCGCGACGAACGGAGCGAAGGCGGCGACGAACAGCCAGGCCAGCACGATCAGCCCACCGACGATCATGCGCGGATTGCGTCGCAGGAAATACAGCGCGGAGCCCAGGCGGTCGTCGCTCACGCGGCGCATGGCGAGGGGGACGGTGGTGCCTGCCATCAAGCGCTCGCCGTGTCGTACGAGATGCGCGGGTCGATCCACGCGTAGAGCACGTCGACGAGCAGGGTGCTGAGCATGAACGAGAAGGCGGACACCAGCACCACTCCCTGCACGACTGGGTAGTCGTTCGACGGGATGGCCTGCACCGCGAGTCGGCCGATGCCCGGCCAGAAGAAGATCGTCTCGGTGATGACGGCGCCCTCGATGATCGCGCCGATCTGGATGCCGATGAGCGTGACCACCGGGATGAGCGCGTTCTTCAGTGCGTGGCGCGTGATGACCGTGCCCTCGCGCAGGCCCTTTGCCCGCGCGGTGCGCATGTAGTCGAGGCCGAAGACCTCGAGCAGGCTCGAGCGAACCTGACGCAGGTTCACCGCCAGGCTGGCTGTCGCCAGCGTCGCCGCCGGAAGCGCGAGGCGCCGGAGGTTCTCGCCGACGTCGGTCGTGAGCGGCACGTAACCGCC
>JBDUCG010000077.1:0-7536 GCA_040003565.1 Chloroflexota bacterium
TCTGTTGCGGGAGCGCGATTCGAACGCGCGACCTTCGGGTTATGAGCCCGACGAGCTACCGCTGCTCCATCCCGCGACGTTCACTCTAAACCCTCAGCGCGTTCCGAAGAAGAGCCGGATCCAGCGCGCGACACGGCTCGCTCGCTCGGCGTCGACGTGCGCTGCGCTCGTCGTCGGCGCCGACCGCTCCACGGCGATCAGGCCCTCGCCCTTTTTCACGAAGTCGTAGTCCTGCGCCTTCTGGATCAGGTAATCCGTGGTGCTCTTCTGCGCGATCGCGGCGTCCAGCTGCGCATTGCGGGCCTGTTCGGCGGCGATCTCGTCGGCGAGAACCCCCTTCGCGCGCTCGAGCGCGTTCGCCTGCACGGTGATCCCGGTGAAGGCCGCGGCGCACACGAGCCCGAGGGCCAGCACGCCGGTCGCGATCACCGGTCGCATCCTGCGCACGCGCTTCGCGCGGGTCGAGCGCGACCGGACCTGCTTCTTCACGCGCGCATCATGCGCCAGCAAGCGCCTCAAATGGAAGAGGCGGGAGCTCAAGACCGGCCGCGCGCGCCGCAGCGCGTCCGATGAGACCCAGGATGTGGACCGCCGCAAGAGGATCGGTGACCTCGCGCATGAACGCGGCGACGACGACCGTCTTCGAGGGACCGAACAGGATCGCGGCGTCGTTACGCGTCGCCGCGAGCGTGCCGGTCTTGTTCGCGACGCGACCGCCTTTCGCGAGATAGCGCCGCAGCATCGCATCGTCTTGGCAGCGCTCGAGGAGCGCGATGACCGCGTCAGATGTCGGCCCATCGACGAGATCGCCGCACACGAGCCGCTCGAGCAGCGCGGCGATCTCCGCCGGCGCCGCAACATTCTCGAGGCCGCGCTTCTGTGCATCCCAGTCGAACATGCCACGCGCGAGCTTGGTCCGCACACAGCCCCACTCGGCCATCCGCTCATCGACCCGGGCGACGCCGAGCCGGTCGATGAGGCGGTTCGTCGCGGTGTTGTCCGAAAGGGCGATCGTCAGCATCGCGAGGTCGCGCAGGCTCACGTCGCGCACGTCCTTCAGGTCGCCGAGGATCCCCGTCCCGCCAACGGTCGCGCCGACCGGCGAACGCTCCTCGAGCGAAAGCCGACCCTCCGCGGCGTCCGCGTACAGCGCCATCACGAGCGGGATCTTGATGACCGACGCTGCCGGGAAGACCTCATCGGCTCGCTGCGAGAACAGCGTCGCCCCACCCACCTCGCGCACGACCACGCCCGTGACACCACGCGTCCGATCCAGTGCATCGCGCGCGGCCGCGAAGAATTCCTGCACGGCCCGAGGGTAGCGCCTAGATTGCGGCCGGTGATCGAGTTCCGCGACGTCCACAAACACTTCGGAGCGCTGCACGTGCTCCGCGGCATCAACCTGACCGTCAAGGAGCGCGACGTCGTCGTCATCATCGGCCCGTCCGGCTCGGGCAAGAGCACGATGATCCGGACGATCAACAAGCTCGAGCCGATCGACAGCGGAGAGCTCGTCGTCGACGGCCTGGCTGTCCACGACAAGAACGTCGACGTCAACAAACTCCGCCGCGACGTCGGGATGGTGTTCCAGTCGTTCAATCTGTTCCCTCACCTCACCGCCGCCGAGAACGTCATGCTCGCGCCTCGGAAAGTGCGCGGGATGTCCAAGGCCGACGCGCGGGCCAAGGCCATGGCGCTGCTCGAGAAGGTCGGCATCCCCGAGAAGGCCGACCAGCACCCGCCGCGGCTGTCCGGTGGGCAGCAGCAGCGCGTCGCGATCGCGCGGGCCCTCGCGATGGACCCGCGGATCATGCTCTTTGACGAGCCGACCAGCGCCCTGGACGCCGAGATGATCCGCGAGGTGCTGGACGTCATGCGCGACCTCGCCCGCGAAGGCATGACCATGCTGGTCATCACCCACGAGGTCGGCTTCGCCCGGGAGGCCTCGAACCGGGTGGTGTTCATGGACGAAGGGCGCATCATTGAGGACTCGCCGACAGCGGGGTTCTTCGAGGCGCCGAGGGAGGAGCGGGCGAGGCAGTTTCTCAGCAAAGTCATCCGGCACTAGCGGCACAAGACGCAGGGAGGAACACATGCGCGGTCTCTCGCGGACGTTCGCGCTCGGTCTCATTCTCACGTTCATCGCGACCGCGTGCACCGGGGGCGGTACGACGACACCATCGCCCACCGCGGCCGCATCGGCATCGACATCGACGCGGCCGCGCTTCGATCTCGCCACCTACCAGTACAGCCTGCAGACGAAGGGCAAGATCCGCATCGGGACGCAGGAGGACAACCCGCCCTTCAGCGTGAAGAACCCGGCGACCGGCAAGTGGGACGGCTTCGACGTCGCTTACGGCCGCGAGGTCGCGAAGGCGATCTTCGGCGAGACCGATGACCCGGACAAGTTCATCGAGTACGTGCCGGTCACATCGGCGACGCGCATCCCCAGCCTCACCGACAACAAGGCCGACGTCATCATCAAGACCTTCACCATCAACGAGGATCGCAAGAAGCAGATCGACTTCACCGACGTCTACTTCCGGACCGGCCAGCGCATCCTGGTGAAGAAGGACAACACGACGATCAAGGAGGCCGCGGACCTCGCCGGCAAGACGGTCTGCTCGCAGCGCGGTTCCACCAGCGAGCAGAACATCTCGACGGCCACGAGCAACGCGGCGCGCCTGCTGCTGCTCGACAGTTACCCGGCCTGCCTCCTCGCGCTCCAGCAGGGCCAGGCGGACGCCGTCTCGACCGATGAGACGATCCTGTTCGGCCTCGCGAAGCAGGACGCGAACACGAAGATCGTCGGCAAGTACTTCTCCACGGAGCTGTACGGCATCGGCGTGAAGAAGAGCGCCGGCGGAGACCGCACCGGTTTCGTCGACTTCCTCAACCGCACGCAGGTGGCGATGATCACCAACGGCATCTGGGCACAGCTGTATGAGAAGTACATCTCGCCGGTGTCGTTCGACAAGAAGAGGACACCCGACGACTAGCCCAGGCACACGCGGAGTTCACGCGGACGGGGGTCGGCGGGCAGCCGGCCCCCGTTCCCTATTGGCGTAGCCGTGCCGGGGGCGATCGCGTTCGAATTCCCGCAGCTCTACTTCACGGGTCTCTGGCTCACCATCCAGATCTCGGTCCTCGGTCTGATCGGCGCGCTCGTCATCGGAACGCTCGTCGCCGTCATGCGCGTCTCACCGGTCGCGCCGCTCCGGTGGATCGGCGCCGCCTACGTCGAGTTCTTCCGCAACACGCCCCTCGTCGTGCAGCTCTTCTTCCTGTTCCTCGGCCTGCCGCTCATCGGGCTGCGCTTCTCCACGGACACGTTCGAGAACATCTTCCGCGCGGCCGCGATCGGGATGGGCCTCTATCACGGCGCGTACGTCGCGGAGATCGTGCGCGGCGGACTGCTCGGCGTGGATCGCGGTCAGATCGAGGCCGCGCGCTCTCTGGGTCTTTCGTACGCGCAGATGCTCCGCTACGTGCAGCTGCCGCAGACGTTCCGTTCGGTGATCCCACCGCTCGGCAACATCGGCATCGCACTGGTAAAGAACACGTCCCTCGCGTCGACCATCGGCGTCGCGGAGCTGCTCTATGCCGCGGAGATCGTCGAGTCGCGGACGTTCCGCGCCCAGGAGGCGTTCATCGCCGCGACGCTCCTCTATCTCGCGCTCACGATCCCGCTGGGCATCCTGGTGAACGCGCTCGAACGTCGAATGCTCGTGGCCCGCTGATGCGCCCCGACACGTGGCCGATGTTCCTGGACCCCGCCATCTGGGGCTTCTTTTTCGAAGGGCTACGGGAGACGATCTATCTTTCCGTCGTTTCGGTGGCCCTCTCGCTGGTCGTCGGGCTGCTCTTCGCGCTCGGTCGCATCTCGCGCCGGCGCTGGATCAGCTGGCCGTCCATCCTCTGTATCGAGGGTGTCCGCGCGCTGCCGGTGCTGCTGCTCATCGTGTACTTCGGCATCAAGGGCTCGGCGCTCTTCCGCCCGATCTTCGGCGCGGACTTCGAGCTCACGCGCTTCTGGGCCGGCGTGCTCGGTCTCTCGATGTACACGAGCGCCGTGCTCGCCGAGATCATCCGGGCGGGGATCGTGAGCCTGCCGCGCGGGCAGACCGAAGCCGCGCGCGCACTCGGGCTGTCGCACGCGCAGACGATGCGGTCGGTGATCCTGCCGCAGGCCCTGCGCTTGATGGTCCCGGCGACGATGGCCCAGCTCACCACGGTGATAAAGGACACGTCGCTCGTCGGCACGATCGGGATCTTCGAGCTGCTCCGCCAGGGGCGCACGATCTACACGCAGTTCTTCAACCCCATCGAGGTGCTGCTCATCGTCGCGACGATCTACTTCGTGATCTGCTTCGCGCTATCCCAGGTCTCGCGGCGCCTCGAGCTCGGCTACACACCGCGCGCGGCACGCGTGAAGATCCAGGACATCGCCCTTCGAGATCAAGCCGCTTAGCGCATGCGCGCGTCGACGCGCGCGCGGTCGGCCAGGCTCTCCATCCCGACACCCTCAACCGCGAACGACGCGACGGCGTTCGCGAAACGCGCGCACTCGTCGAGGGCCAGCCCGTCCGCGAGCGCCAGCGCGAGGCCAGCGGCGAACGCGTCGCCCGCGCCGGTCGGGTCCACCACCCGCTCCGCGGAGTAGCCGGGGATCGTGGTCTCGGATCCCCGATCGAGTACGAGCACGCCCTTCTCGGCGAGCGTGACGTACACCCGACCGTGGCGCGCCCACCGTCGCGGCGCGGTGAGATCGCCCGCAACGTCGTCCTCGCTGAGCACGACCGCGGTCACGCGAGGGACGATCTCCTCAGCGTCGTCCCATGGTCGAGGCGTGACGGTGCCATCGGCGGACCATTCGCGCAGATAGCCCTGGGCGACGAGCACGGTCGCAGCGGGCGACGTCGTTCCGAACAACGAGCGATCCAGCTCGTGCGCGACCGAGCCGAGCACCACGGCGCGCGCCCCGCGCCACTCGACGGGGACGTCCGACGGCTTGATGCCTCGCGCTCGTGACCTCAGCCGCAAGAAGCGGCGCCCCTCGACGTAGCGGAAGGCGAACGTCGTCGTGGTCTCCGAAGGCAGCGCGTGCAGGACGATGCCGAGCTGATCGCAGCGCTCCGCAAGCGCCGGCTTCTCGATCGGACCGACGCGGGTCACGAGCGCGGTCGCCGTGCCCAGACGTGCGGCCGTCGCCGCCGCGTAGAGCGCCGTCCCACCGAGCCGCCAGGTCGACTCGCCCTCGAACTCGTCGCGCGCCACGTGACCGATCGCGAGAAAGTCAGCGCTCACCGGTCAGACATTGAAGAGCACGTGTAGCACGTCGCCGTCCTTGACCGTGTAGGTCTTGCCCTCGGTCCGCATGATCCCCTGCTTCTTCGCGTTCGCCTCGGACCCGGCTTTGAGCAGATCGTCCCAGCCGATGACCTCGGCGCGGATGAATCCGCGTTCGAGATCGGAATGGATCGTGCCCGCGGCCAATTGCGCTGAGAGGCCCGCAGGGATGGTCCACGCCCGGACCTCGTCCTCCCCCACCGTGAAGAACGAGATCAGCCCGAGCAGCTCGTACGTCGCATGGATGACGCGGTCAAGCGCGGGCTCGTGCAGTCCGAGGTCCGCGCGGAACGCCGCGGCTTCGGAGGGTTCCAGCTGCGCGATCTCGGCCTCAAGCTTCGCGCACACGCCGACCACCGACATGCCGCGGTGCTTCGTGGCAGCGTCGCGCAGCGGCGCGAGTATGGCGTCCGCGTTCGCGACGTCGCTCTCGTCGAGATCCGCGACGACGAGCTGCGGCAGCAGCGTGAGGAAGCGATACCCACGCACTTCCTTCTTCTCTTCTTCGTCGAGCCCGACGTCGCGAAGCGGCGTCTCCGCGTCCAGCGCGGCCATCGCCTTCTGCAACACCGCGCGTTCGCGTTCCTTCTGCTCGCGCTCGGGACCCTTGGCCGAGCGCAGCTCCGGCTCGATCCGCTCCAGTCGACGTTCGACGACAACGTGGTCGGCGAAGAGCAGCTCGAGCTCGAGGGTCGCGAGGTCGCGCTTCGCGTCGACGGTCGTACTGACATGCGGCACCGATGGGTCGCGGAACGCGCGCACAACATGCACGAGCGCGTCCGAAGTCCGGAGGTCGCCGAGCTTTTGCGCGCTGATGCCCTGCCCCGCCTGGGTCGCGTGACCGCCGACGCCCGTCGCGACCCGAGGCGCGAGACCGAGATCCCTATATGTGACCTCGGCGTAGGTCGTCTTGCGCGGCTTGTACTGCGCCACCAGCTTGTCGACGCGTTGGTCGGGCACCTTCGCGACGCCGACATTCGTTTCCCCTTCGGCGCCCGCGAACGCGCCGGTCGCGGCGTGTCCGCCGGTCAGCAGATTGAAGAGGGTGGTCTTGCCGACGTAGGGCAGCCCGGTGATGGTCGAAACGAGGTTCACGTGAGCTTCGCTTCCTCCACCTCGGGAAGCTTCTCGCCAAAGATCGTCCGCGCGACCTCGGTGAAGCGCTCGACCGGTCCGGTGGCGAACACGCGGTGCGTCGGCGTCGCGCCGTTCGCGAGCAGTCGGTGCGACGCGAGGACTTCGCGCACCGCGAGCGCGGTCGTCGTCGCGGAATCGACCACGCGAACGCCGGGTCCCGCCACCTTCGTGAATTCCTCGCGCAGCAGCGGGTAGTGCGTGCAGCCAAGGAGCAGCGTGTCGACGACCGGCTGGACGACGCCGCCCTCGCTCAGCAGCGGAGCGACGTATTCGCGCACCGCCTCGAGGGCCTCGGGCGTGCCCGCCTTGCCGGACTCCACGATGGGCACGAGCTTCGGGCACGCCTGCTGCGTCACGTCGCACAGCGGGTCGAGGTCGCGCACCGCGCGCACGTACGCTCCGGACCGCACCGTGCCGACCGTGGCGACCACGCCGATCGATCGGCGCGCCGACGACGCGATCGCCGCCGCGGCGCCAGGGCGGACCACGCCGATGATCGGCACCGCGGACTCGTCACGGACGGCTTCGAGCGCTTGCGCGGTGGCGGTGTTGCACGCGAGCACGATGAGCTTGCACCCCCGCGTGCCGAACCACCGCATGGCCTCACGCGTGAAGGCGATGACCTCCGCGGCGGGTCGCGGACCATAGGGCATGCGCGCCTCGTCGCCGAGATAGATGGTGGACTCGCCGGCGAGCTGACGGCGCAGCGCCTGGAGCACGGTGAGGCCGCCGACGCCGGAGTCGAAGACTCCGATCGGGGCCGTTGGCCCCACTGTCTTTACTTTCGTTGCTGCGTGACGAGGCCGTGCGCGAGCGCTTCGACGGCGCGGCTGACCGGCGCCTGCGGCGTGGAGATGACGAACGGCTGCTGCTTGTTGAGCGAGTCGGCCACGGTCTTCCAGTCCGTCGGGATCTCGGCGATGATCGGGAGATTGAGGGCGTGCTCGACCGCCTGCTTCGACATCCCACCGGGCGTGTCGGCCTGGTTGACGACGAGCAGGATCGGCTTCCGGCCCTTGTAGCCCAGGGCCTCGAACGTGTCGATCGCGG
>JBDUCG010000078.1:0-7467 GCA_040003565.1 Chloroflexota bacterium
CGCCAGCGGCTCGAGATCGACGGCAAGCCGTTCCTGTACCAGCACGGCTACCGCTTTGGCCGGGTCACGTACGTCACGCGGCTGCCGCTCGAGAAGAGCATGACGGTGTTCGCGCCCGGGCATCTCTCCGCGAGCGAGGTCGAGTCGGTGGTCCGCGGCGACAACCCCTGGATGCTGGACTAGACAAGGCCGACGGCGATGCGCGCGGTCGTGCAGCGCGTCCGTTCCGCATCCGTGCATGTCGCGGAAGAGACCGTCGCGACGATCGGCCCGGGTCTCGCGGTCCTCCTTGGCGTCGCCGTCGACGATCGACCCGAAGACGGCGAGCGCGTCGCGGCAAAGCTCCTCGGCCTCCGGATCTTCGACGACGGCCGCGGTCGTCTCGATCGCACGGTGAAGGACGCTGGCGGCAGCGTCCTGGTCATTCCGCAGTTCACCCTCTACGGCGACGTGCGACACGGGCGACGGCCCGACTTCACCGCGGCGGCGCCGCCGGACGTAGGCCGGCGGCTCTTCGAGGCGTTCTGCGGGGTGCTCCGGGGCGCGGATGCCGCGGTCGCGCAAGGTCGGTTCGGCGCGGACATGCGCGTCGTGCTCGAGGCCGATGGCCCGGTGACGCTGGTGCTCTCCACCGATGGCTGGGCGGAGGCCGATCTCGGGCGCAAGAGCTGATGGATCACGCGGATCACGTTCGCCTGCTGCGTGACGGCGTCACGCCCGGCGGGACATGGGCGGACCTGGGCGCCGGCACCGGCGCGTTCACGCGCGCGCTCGCCGAGCTCGTCGGACCCGAGGGCGAGGTCATCGCGGTCGATCGCGACCGAGGCGCGCTACGGGAGCTCGAACGCCGCATCCGACCGGGCGGCGCGGCGGTGCGCACTTTCGTCGCGGACTTCACGACGCCTCTCGACGTCCCGCCGCTCGACGGCATCGTGATGGCGAACTCGCTTCACTTCGTCAAAGACAAGACGCCCGTGCTCGCGCTCGTGACGGCGATGCTGAAGCCGTCCGGCCGGCTAGTGCTCGTCGAGTACGAGACGGACAAAGGGAATCAGTGGGTCCCCTACCCGATGTCGTTCGAGACATGGCGCGCGCTCGCCGACCGAAGCGGGTTCAGCGCGACGCGCAAGCTCCACCGTGTCGGGAGTGGCTTCCTCGGAGGCTTCTTTTCGGCCGAGAGCGTCAAGGCGTGAACTGCGCCTCGACCTCGATGACCTGGTTCGTGCGCGGATCGATGTGCACGCGGAACTTCTCGCTCGCGGTCGCGCCCGCGGGGACCCAGTCGCAGTTCACCTGGATCGTCCACACCCGTATGACCTGGCACGGCGCGTCGTACTTCTTGAAGAAGAGCTGGCCCTGCGGCGTCGCCTTGGCGATCGCGACGTACTCCTGATCGCTCAGAGCGCCTTCGGGCGGCCGGAGGTACAGGAACGCGATCACGAAGATCAGCGCGAGTCCCGCGAAGATCGCGAGCTGCGCGCGAGCGCTGATCCGGCGCGTCAGAGCTGGGCCCCGGCGCGTGCGAGCTCGAGCGCCGTCGCGAGCGTCAGCTTCGCGGCCTTGAGCCAGAGCCGCTTGTTGGTGATCTTGTCGGGCGTGTCGTTGACGGTGTGGAACGTGAAGTTGCCCGGGAACGTTGAGTCGATCTCACCGTAGCGCTGCACGAGCGCGATCGACGGTATGCCACCGACGAGGCCGAACGGCGCGGCGTCGAGGATGAACGCGTCGGTCGTCGCGAGCTGTTCGACGAGCGGCGAGATGCCGATCGCGTACCGCTGGTTGACCTCTCGCACGCGATCGCGAAGCGGCGACGACTTCGTCGTGTAGTAGACGAGGTCGAGCCGGTCGGCGAGCGGATTGAATCCGACCATGTCGAGGTTGATCACCCAACGGTAGGGATTCGGCGTGGGCAGCGATTGCAGGTAGGCGAGGCTTCCCTTGAAGAAGTACTCCTCGCCGTCGAAGAACGCGAGGACGATCGGCATGCGCAGCGATGCGCGCTCGGTCGAGAGGATGCGCGCGTACTCGAGCAGCGCGGCCGTCCCCGTCGCGTTGTCGTCCGCGCCGGGCGCGGGATCGAGCGCCGGGCGCCAGCCCGGCGTGCGATTCGCCGTGGAGTCGAAGTGCGCGCAGATCATCCCCGCACCGCCGAGGAATCCTTCTGCGCCCGTGCCAGCGAGCGGATTGATCGTCGCGAAGATGTTGTCGAGCCGGACGCCGTTGTACGCGGTCGGGATGTCCTGCACGACCACGCCGGGGATGGCGGAGAGCTGCTCCATGAGGTACGCGACCGCCTTCGCGTGTCCTGGATGGAGCGGATGACGCGAAACGAATGAGGTCAGAGCGCGCAGGTGGTCGTCGAGCTTCGCGGGATCGATCTGCGCGAGGACGTCTGCGATCGGCTTCGCCGTCGGGCTCGGCGTCGGTGTTGGGCGGACCGTCGCGGTCGGAGCGGTCGACGCGGTGGGTATCGCTGTCGTGGCGACGGCGGAGCTCGGAGTTGGCGTGCTGGTGTTGACGCGTGCCGGCGCGGCCTCACAGGCCACGAACAACAGGACCAGCAGTGCGGCGAATGCCCTCATGTTCCTAGGCTAAACGGGCTCTCGCCGCGAACAGTGCTAGTTCATCTTCGCCGCGCCGACCGGCTTCTTCTCGTGCTCTTCGGCCTTCTCGGCGGCGTACTGCTGCGACCAGAACACGACCTTGCCGTTCTCGACGTCGACAACGACGGTGTCGCCCTCCTTGAACTCGCCCGAGAGCACCTTCTGCGCGAGCGGATCGAGGACGAGCCGCTGGATGGTGCGCTTGATCGGGCGTGCACCGTAGACCGGATCCCAGCCTTCGGTCGCGATGAACGCCTTCGCGTTCTCCGTGAGCTCGAGGGTGAGCTTGCGCTCGGCGAGACGCTTCGCCAGGATCTGCGCCTCTTTCTCGACGATCTCCTTGATCTGGTCGATCACGAGGTTCTTGAAGATCACGATCTCGTCGATGCGGTTGAGCAGCTCGGGACGGAACTGCCCGCGCAGGGCGTCCATGACGCGTTTGCGGAGCAGGTCGGGCTGTTCCGCGAGCTCGGTGATGAACGTCGAGCCGACGTTGCTGGTCATGATGATCACGACGTTCTTGAAGCTGACCGTTCGACCCTGGCCGTCCGTGAGACGTCCGTCGTCCAGCATCTGCAGCAGGACGTTGAAGACATCGGGGTGCGCCTTCTCGATCTCGTCGAGTAGCAGCACCGCGTACGGCCGGCGGCGGACCGCCTCGGTCAGCTGACCGCCCTCTTCGAATCCGATGTAGCCGGGCGGCGCGCCGATGAGACGGGCGACGGTGTGCTTCTCCATGTATTCGGTCATATCGATGCGGACCATTGCCTTGTCGTCGTCGAAAAGGAACTCCGCGAGCGCCTTGGCGAGCAGCGTCTTGCCGACACCGGTGGGGCCCAGGAACAGGAACGAGCCGAGCGGGCGATTGGGATCCTGCAATCCGGCCCTCGCCCGCCGCACAGCGTTCGCCACGGCGGTGACCGCTTCCTCCTGGCCGACGACCTTTGAATGCAGCTGCTGCTCCATCTTCAGAAGCTTGGAGACCTCGCCTTCGAGGAGCTTCGTGACCGGGATGCCGGTCCATTTGCCGACGACCTCGGCGATGTCATCGGGCGTGACCTCCTCGGTCAGCATCTTGCCTGTCTTCTGAAGGTCCGCGAGCTTGCTCTCAGCCTTGGCGATGTCGCGCTCGATATTCGCGGCAGTCGAGTACTTGAGCTCAGCGGCCTTCGCGTACTCACCGGTGCGCTCGGCTTTCTCGATGTCGGCCTTGACCGCTTCGAGGCGCTCCCTCAGCTCCCGGATCTGCTGGATCGCGGCCTTCTCCTGCTGCCAGCGCGCGCGGAGGCCGCTGCTCTCCTCCTTGACGTGCGCGAGCTCGCGCTCGAGCTTCGTAAGGCGCTCTTTGCTCGCGGCATCCGTTTCCCTCTTGAGCGCCTCGCGCTCGATCTCGAGGCGGCGGATGGTGCGCTCGACCTCGTCGAGCTCGGCGGGCATCGAATCGATCTCCATGCGCAGCTTCGACGCGGCCTCGTCCACGAGGTCGATGGCCTTGTCGGGCAGGAAGCGGTCCTGGATGTACCGCGCGGACAGCGTTGCCGCCGCGACGAGCGCCGAGTCCTGGATGCGCACGCCGTGGTGCACCTCATAACGCTCGCGCAGGCCGCGCAGGATCGAGATCGTGTCCTCGACCGACGGCTCCCCCACGTACACCGGCTGGAAGCGCCGCTCGAGCGCGGCGTCCTTCTCGATGTGCTTGCGGTACTCGTCAAGCGTGGTCGCGCCGATCGTGTGCAGCTCGCCGCGTGCGAGCATCGGCTTCAACATGTTCGCGGCGTCGACCGCGCCCTCGGCCGCGCCGGCACCGACGACAGTGTGCAGCTCGTCGATGAACAGGATGATCTGACCTTCGCTCGCGGCGACCTCCTTGAGGACGGCCTTGAGGCGCTCCTCGAACTCGCCGCGGTACTTCGCGCCCGCGAGCACCGACGCGATGTCGAGCGCGAACACCTTCTTGTCCTTCAGGCCCTCAGGCACGTCGCCGCGCACGATGCGCTGCGCGAGGCCCTCGACGATCGCGGTCTTGCCCACGCCGGGCTCACCGATGAGCACCGGATTGTTCTTCGTGCGGCGTGACAACACCTGGATGACGCGACGGATCTCTTCGTCACGGCCGACGACCGGATCGATCTTGTTCTTGCGGGCCAGGTCGGTGAGATCGCGCCCGTACTTCTCGAGCACCTGGTACTTGTTCTCGGGACTCGCGTCGGTGACGCGCTGGTTGCCGCGCACGTCCTTCAGCGCGTTCAGCACGCGCTCGTGCGTCACGCCGAGGCGCTTCAGCGCCTGACCGGTGTAGCCGTTGTCCGCGGTCATCGCGAGCAGGAGGTGCTCGGTGGAGACGTACTCGTCGCCGAGCGACTCCGCCTCTTTCTGCGCGGTCTGCAGCACGCGACCGAGCCGCGCGGACGCGCCGATCTGCACGTTGCCCTGGACCTTCGGTTGACGCTCGAGCTCGGTGTTGAGCGCGCCGCTCAGCTGCGCCGGTTGGACGTTCAGCGCGGTGAGCACGCTCGGCACGACACCGCCCTGCTGCTCGATGAGCGCGGCGGCGAGATGCTCGACGTCGATCTGACTGTGTCCGTTCTCTCGCGCGCGCTGCTGCGCGCTGACGATGGCTTCCTGTGACTTCTCGGTGAGCTTGTTCGGATCGATCACTTCAAATACCTACCTAGTTCTTGAGTGCCTTAGAGGAGGCTCTTGCGAGGATCCTCGCCGGCGCGTGATGTCGCGAGCTCGGTCACGAGCTCGCGCTCCTTCTCGGTCAGCTTCGTCGGCAGCACGACCTTGACCGTCACGTAGAGATCACCGTGGCCGCCGCCTGAGCGCGGCATGCCCTGTCCGGCGAGCCGGATCGTCCGGCCGTTCTGCGTCTCAGGCGGGATGCGCAGTGACACGCGCCCCTTGAGGGTCGGCACGGTGACCTCCGCTCCGAGCAACGCTTCGTGCAGCGCGACGGGGAGAGCCATGTGGAGATCGTCGCCGTCGCGCTGGAAGACCGGATGCGCGCGGACGCGCACGCGAAGGAACAGATCGCCCGCAGGTCCGCCGCCACCGCCCGGCGCTCCCTGCCCCGCGAGACGGATGCGCTGACCATCGCGAACACCCGCCGGGATCTTCACGCTGAGACGGCGCTTCGCCCCGTCGGGAAGACTCAGCTCGAGCGTCCGCTCCGTGCCCTTGTAGGCCTCGGGCAGCGTGACCTCGACCTCGTGCTCCACGTCCGCGCCGGCGACGGACCGCCGGCGGCGAGTGCTTGGCCGTCCGAACAGCGGTCCGCTGTCGAAGTCCGTGGCACCCTCGCCGAACAGCGTGCGGAAGAAGTCCGAGAACCCGCCCGCATCGCCGTTGAAGGGGTCGTGACCGGGTTGCCCCGTGTAGACCCACTGGAATCCACCCGGCTGCTGGCCGCCCTGCTGGAAGCGCTCCCACTCCGGCCCGACCGTGTCGTACCGCTTGCGCTTCTCAGGATCGGAGAGGACCTCGTTGGCCTCGTTGATCTCCTTGAAGCGCTTCTCCGCGTCGGCCTTCTTGTTGACATCGGGGTGGTATTGCCGCGCCGCCTTGCGGTAAGCCTTCTTGATCTCCTCGGCGCTCGCACTCTTCGAGACGCCGAGTGTCTTGTAGTAGTCCTTGTAATCGACCGGCATAGCGGTTCATCGCAGGGGGAGAACCCCTGCAACCCCCTTCTAGTGAGCCGGCGGTGGGACGACCCCCGTATGGGTCGCCGCCTCGATCTGTGCCGGCGTCACCGTTGGCTGGCCGGGCTGGAGCGCGATCTTCAGGACCTGGTCGATGTTGTCGACCGTCTTGATCTCGACCGTGTCGAGCACTTCCTTAGGGATGTCGATCAGATCCCGCCTGTTCTTCTCGGGGAGGATGAAGGTCTTGATCCCGGCGCGGTGCGCCGCGAGCAGCTTCTCCTTCACTCCACCGATCGGAAGCACGCGGCCCCGGAGCGTGATCTCGCCGGTCATCGCGACGTCACGCCGCACGCGACGCCCGGAGAGGGCGGACACGATCGCGGTCGCCATCGTCACGCCGGCGGACGGCCCATCCTTGGGGATCGCGCCCGCGGGGACGTGGATGTGCATCGCGTGGTCCTCGAAGAATCCCTTCGGGATGCCGAACTCGCGTTCGTGGCCGCGGACGTACGAGAGCGCGGCGCGAGCCGACTCTTCCATGACCTTGCCGATCTGGCCAGTCAGTGTGAAGTCCTCGTCCTTGCCGTCGATGACCGTGGCCTCGACGGTGAGCACGTCACCACCCGCCTCGGAGACCGAGACGCCGGTGGCGGCCCCGACCTGATCCTCTTCCTCGGCCAGGCCGTAGTCGAAGCGCTGTGGACCGAGGTACTCGGCCACGTGCTCGAGGGTGATCTCGACCTTCTCGGTCTTGCCCTCGGCGATCGCGCGCGCGACCTTGCGGCACATCGTGCCGATCTCGCGCTCGAGGTTTCGGACGCCGGCCTCGCGCGTGTAGCGGCGGATGAGCTCGCGGAGCACCTCATCGCCGATCACCAGGCGGCCGTCCTCGAGGCCATGCTGCTTCAGCTGGCGTGGCACGAGGTAGCCGGTCGCGATGTGGAGCTTCTCGTCCTCGGTGTAGCCGGGGAGCCGGATGATCTCCATGCGGTCGCGGAGCGGCGCGATGATCGTGTCCTCGACGTTGGCCGTCGTGATGAAGATGACCTTCGAGAGGTCGTACGGCACCTCGAGGTAGTGGTCGGAGAACGTGTTGTTCTGCTCGGGGTCGAGCACCTCGAGCAGCGCCGAGCTCGGGTCGCCGCGGAAGTCCGCGCCGACCTTGTCGATCTCGTCGAGCATGAACACGGGGTTCACCTCGCCGGCGGTCTTCATGTTCT
>JBDUCG010000079.1:0-7454 GCA_040003565.1 Chloroflexota bacterium
GCCGGCCGACGAGTGGTGTGATCGCAGCGGAGAGTAGGAACGCGACAAGAGCAGAACTAACGAGGAGAAGGCCGGTCACAGCGCCGAACGATAGCCGCAGTCGGCGTACCAAGCAGAATGACGGAAAGCAATGACGGAAAGGAACATGACTGCGTGACGACACTCGACGGCCGGACGGCGGTGATCACCGGTGGCGCGCGCGGCATCGGCGCCGAAACCGCACGCCTGTTCCGTGAAGCGGGGGCGACCGTGGTGACCTGGGACGTCGAGGAGGGCGCCGATCGACGCGTCGACGTGACCGACGCCGCCGCCGTCGACGCGGCGGTCGCCGCGACGGTCGCGAACGTCGGCGGCATCGACATCCTCGTGAACAACGCCGGCATCCTTCGCGACGGTCAGCTCGTCAAAGTGAAGGACGGCGAGGTCGTCGGACGCATGGAGGAAGCGCAGTTCGACTCGGTGATCTCGGTGAACCTGAAGGGTGTGTTCATCTGCGGTCGCGCGGTCGCGCCGGTCATGATCAAAAAGGGTTGGGGACGCATCCTCAATGCATCGTCGGTCGTCGGCCTCTACGGCAACTTCGGTCAGTCGAACTACGTGGCGACGAAGGCCGGCGTCATCGGCCTCACCAAAGTGTGGGCACGCGAGCTCGGGCCGAAAGGCATCACCGTGAACGCGGTCGCGCCCGGCTTCATCGCGACCGAGATGGTGAAACAGATGCCCGAGCAGATCCTTAAAGGGATGGTCGAACGAACGCCCGTCCGTCGCATGGGCGAGCCGCGCGACGTCGCGAACGCATATCTCTTCCTCGCATCGGAGGAGGCGAGCTTCATCAACGGCGCGGTCCTCAGTGTCGATGGCGGCGTGGTCGTAGGCACGTAAACTCCCCCAGGGCCAATGGTCCAGAAACAAACAAGGAGTTCTCAATGCCGCTCTTCATGGATGTGCACGAGAAGCTACCCGCAGGGGCGACGGCGAAGGATGTGGCCGGCGCGCACGCCGCCGACCTCAAGACGCAAGACAAGTACGGCGTGCAGTACCTGCGCTACTGGGTCGACGAGAAGGAAGGCAAGGTGTTCTGCCTCGTCGATGCACCGAGCGCGGAAGCCGCCGCCAAGGTCCACAAAGAAGCGCACGGTCTGGTCGCGGACGACATCTACCCGGTGATCGAGGGCAAGTAGCTCAGCGCGTTCCGAACTGGCGGTCGCCCGCGTCACCGAGACCCGGGACGATGTAGCCCTTTTCGTTCAGGCGCTCGTCGAGCGCGGCCACATGAATGGGAACGTCGGGGTGCGCGCTCGAGAGGGCGCGCACTCCTTCGGGCGCGGCGATGAGTCCGACGTACTTCACGCGCTTCGCGCCCCACTTCTTGAGGATGTCGATCGTCGCGACCGCGGAGCCGCCGGTCGCGAGCATCGGGTCGAGGACCAGGCACACCGCGACCGTCGCCTCGGACGGAAGCTTGTTGTAGTACTCGATCGGCCGGAGCGTGCGCTCGTCGCGGAAGAGGCCGATGTGCCAGACCTGGGCCTCGGGCATCAGCTCGAGCGCGGCCTCGACCATGCCGATCCCGGCGCGCAGTACCGGAACGAGGCCGACGGGCTCGGCCAGCCGCGACCCCTTTGCGGTCGCGAGTGGCGTCTTCACCTCCGCGCCCTCGACGGGCAGGTCGGCGGTGGCCTCATACAGAAGGAGCGTCGCGAGCTCGCCGACGAGGGCGCGGAACTGCTGCGGCTTGGTCCGCTCGTCGCGCAAGCGCGTGACCTTCTCGCGGACCAGCGGGTGCGTCGAGACGTGCAGCTGCTCGGTCAGGCGCTCACGCGTTCCGGCGTGATGCCCGGCACCGGGAAGCGGCGAGTGAGGTCGAGCACTTCGGCCGCGATGTCCGAGGCCGCGGTCTCGTCCCCCTTCGTGTTCAGCGCGCGCGCGATGAGCGCGCCGATCCGCTCCATCTCGGCCTCGCGCATCCCGCGCGTCGTCACGGCCGGCGTGCCGACGCGGATGCCCGACGCGACCGCGGGCTTCTCGGGGTCGTAGGGGATGGTGTTCTTGTTCACCGTGATGCCCACCGCGTCGAGCGCCTTCTCCGCTTTCTTACCGGTGAGACCGAGCGGGCGCACGTCGACGAGCACGAGGTGGTTGTCGGTGCCACCGGACACGATCCGGAGGCCCGCCTTCGCGAGGGACGCGGCAAGGGTCGTCGCGTTCTTCCGGATCTGCTTCGCGTACACCTTGAACTCGGGTGATGCCGCCTCTTTGAGCATCACGGCCTTGCCGGCGATGACGTGCATCAAGGGGCCGCCCTGGATGTTGGGGAACACCGCGCTGTTGATCGGCTTCGCGAACTCTTCGTCGCTGAGGATCATCCCGCCGCGCGGCCCGCGCAGCGTCTTGTGTGTCGTGGTCGTGACGATCTGGGCGTGGCCGACCGGCGTCGGGTGCTCTCCCGCCGCGACAAGCCCTGCGAAGTGCGCCATGTCCACGATGAGGAGCGCCCCGACCTCGTCGGCGATCTTCCGAAGGCGAGGGAAGTCGAAGAAGCGCGGATACGCGGTCGCGCCCGCGACGATGACCTTGGGCCGGCTCTCCTTCGCGAGCCGTTCGATCTCCTCGTAGTCGATGAGCTCGTCCTCGCGACGCACGTGATACGGGACGATCTTGTAGAGCTTCGCGGAGAAGTTGACCGGCGAGCCGTGCGTGAGGTGTCCACCCTGGTCGAGCGCGAGGCCGAGCATGGTGTCGCCGGGCTGCATCACCGCGGCGTACGCGGCCATGTTCGCCTGCGCGCCGGCGTGCGGCTGCACGTTGACCGCGGCGGCGCCGAAGAGCGCCTTCGCGCGCTCGATCGCGAGCGTCTCGGCGACGTCGACCCACTCGCAGCCGCCGTAGTAACGCCGGCCCGGATAACCCTCGGCGTATTTGTTGGTGAGCACGCTGCCGACCGCCTCCATGACCGCGGGACTGGTGTAGTTCTCGGAGGCGATGAGCTCGATCTTCTCGACCTGCCGACGCCGCTCGCCCTCGATCGCCGCGTACAGCTCGGGGTCTTCGCGCTCGAGATGGCTCATACGCCCCTCCTCATTCCCTGTGTCGAGTCTGCCGTCGCCTTGGTCCGCGGCTCCATCGCTTCGATCTGCTTCCGCCTGCGCTCGTGACGACCACCTTGGACCTTCGCGCCGAGATACGCGTCGACGATGCTCTTCGCCAGCGCGTCACCGATCACGCGCTCACCCATGGTGAGTAGATTGAGGTCGACGTGCTCGACGGCATCGCGCGCGGACCATTCGTTGTCGACCACGGCGGAGCGGATGCCGGGGACCTTGTTCGCGGCGACCGCCGGCCCGATGCCCGAGCCGCAGGTGAAGATGCCCCGCTCCACCTCGCCGCGCACGATCGCGTCGGCGAGCGTGTGGACGATCAGGGGATAGTCGTCGTCCGGATCCGTCGGCGGTCCGTACTGCCGCACGTCGTGGCCCTTCTCGATCAGGTGCTCCATCAGCGTCGCCTTCAGCGCCTGCCCCGCGTGGTCCGCCGCGATGCCGATCTTCAAGCGACCTTCACCGATGCGAGCGCGCTGCGAATGTCATCGAGTGTGATGGCGCCTTCGCGGATCACCTTCACGTCCGGCGTCGTGCAGTCGACGATCGTCGACGACAGCCCGCCGGTCGTGGGACCGCCGTCGAGCACGAGAGCGACGCGCCCATCGAGCTGGGCGATCACCTCCTGCGCCGTGCGGGCATCCGGCTGACCGGAACGGTTCGCGCTCGTCACCGGCAGGCCGCCGCCGCTCGCGGAGATCAGACGCCGGGCGAGCGGATGGTCGGGAACGCGGAACGCCAGCGTCCCGCGACGCGGGGCGACGAGCACGATGGTGAGCGGACCCGGCCAGAAGCGTTCGGCAAGGGCGCGCGCCGCCGGCGTGACCTGCGCGCTCGCCTCGAGATTCGAGGCGTCGGAAAGGAGCACCGGGATGCGCTTCTCCTTCGGGCGGTCTTTCGCGATGTAGAGCTTGCGCACATGGTCGTGACCCGCGGCGAGGCCATATACGGTGTCGGTCGGAAAGGCGACGAGCTCACCACGGGAGAGTGCGGCCGCCGCCTCCTCCACTGCCCCCGGCGCATCCGCCGCGAGGAGGCGCGTCTTCATTGGGAGGATGATAGGTCGGTGCCGTCGCCGCTGGCCCGTGTGGCGCTGTTCAAAGAGCTTCCCGAGCCTGGCCTCCAGATGCTCGCCGAGCGCGGGCGTCCCAAGCATTTCGCGACCGGCGACGTGATCATGCGTCAGGGCGACGAAAGCGACGCGCTGCACGTGATCACGCGAGGGCGAGTCCGCGTTGAGCGCAACCAACCGGGCGAGCCAACGCTCGTTCTCGCCGAGCTCGAGGTCGGCGACGTCATCGGCGAGATGGGCCTGCTCGACGGCGCGCCGCGCTCAGCGACGGTCACCGCGCTCGAGCACACGCAGACGCTCGAGATCCACGCGACCGTCATGGCGCTGGTGCTCATGCAGTACCCGCAGATCGCCGCCGCTTTGCTGCGCACGCTCAGCCGCCGGCTGCGGAATGCCGACGAGCTCGCCGACGCCCTGGCCCGCCGCCGACCACCGCGCTAGGCAGACAGTCCCGTGGCACCCATCGAGGTCCTCTTCGTCGACAAGGGCGGCGTGCTGATCGACAACGCTGACCTGTCGCCGCAGTGGCGCCGGTTCATCGGCGAGTTCCTCTCAGCGCGCCTCGGAGGCGCGCCGCAGGCGTGGGGCGCGGCGAACATGCCCGCGTTCGAGCGCCAGTTGACGCGCTTCAACGCGGCCGCGTCGTCGGGCGGTCCGGCAGACATCCGGGGATTTTTCGCGAAAGACGCGCGCCACTGGTTCCTCGACATGTGCGACGGCGTCGGCGTGGCGCGACCCGCGGACGAGGAGGCGGTTCGCATCGCTGCCGAGACCATCGCGTACGTCAAGGAGCATCTCGAGCTTCGGCCGCCGCAGCGCGGGCTCGAGGCGCTCCGGGGCCTACGACGCCGTGGGCTCGTGTTGCACGTCGCGTCGGCCGATGCGCACGACGATCTCGTCGCGTACCTCGAGCTCATCGGCGCGCGCGACCTCTTCGACCGCGTCTATGGATCGGACCTGGTGAACACCTGGAAGGCCGGACCCGGCTACTACCGAGCCGTGCTCGCCGACAGCGGCGTCGACGCGGCCCGCGCGGCGGTGGTCGACGACTCACCGAACGCGCTCGCGTGGGCGCGCGAATGCGGTCTTCGCGGCTTCCTTGTGGAGCGCCGCGAGAACGAGGACTTCGACACCGCGGTGGCCCGAACGTTCGAAGAGGTCGCGCGAGGCATTTAGCGCTCAGCCACGATCACGCGCTCGGCGCCTGCGAGATCGCGCAGCACGCGCGTGCGCAGACCCGCGCGCTCGAGCATGCCCGTCACGGCCGCGACCTGCGGTGGGTCGCACTCGAAGAGGGCCGCGCCACCGGGGGCGAGCACGCGCGGCAGGTCGGCGATGCAGCGACGGATCACATCAAGTCCGTCCCTGCCTGCTACGACGGCCGCGCGCGGCTCGAACGCGAGAGAGCTGCGCTCTCCGACCCACTTCTCGACCGACGCGTCGGGCAAGTACGGCAGGTTCGCGCACACGATCTCCACTCGCTCGGCGATCGGCGCCAGAAGATCGCCGGCCCGGAGCTCGACGCGGTCCGCCACGCCGTTCGCGAGCGCGTTCGACCGCGCGACGGCGAGGGCGTCAGCCGACGAATCGGTGGCGATGACGCGCACGAGGTGCTCGTACGCGGCGATCGCGACCGCGATCGCACCCGAGCCGGTGCCGACGTCGACGACCGTCAGCGCCCGTCCGGCGATGCGCTCCCGCGCGGCATCCACGAGGACCTCGGTCTCCGGCCGTGGGATCAGCACGCGCGGATCGACTCGGAAGCGCAGGCCATAGAACTCCTTGAATCCACGGAGATAGGCGACGGGCTCGCCGCGTCCGCGCCGCTCGACCAGCTCCCAGAGCCGTTCATCCTCGTCCGGCGACAGGACGCGCTCGGGATGCGCGAACAGCGCCTCCTTGCCGACGCCGAGCACGTGCGCCAACAGGACATCCGAATCGAGCGACGCCGTATCGGGATCGGGGGCTGAGCGAAGCCGCGCGGCCGCCGCGGTGCGCGCCTCACCCCACGTCCGCATGCGAGAAGTATCGTCGCCGCGTGCAGCCCGAACGGATGATCGTCCTGTGAGCGTCCACCACCAGAAGCTCTCGGTGAGCAGCGAGAAGCGCGAGATGACGATCGATGTGACAGCTCGGGTGCGTGCCGCCGTCACGAAGTCAAAGGTGCGCGAAGGTATATGCGTGGTAAACGTTGCGCACACCACAGCCGCGGTGTTCGTGAATGAGAACGCGGATCCCGATGTGCAGCGTGATCTGCTGCAGCAGCTCGCGAAGCTCGTCCCGCACGACGGCGATTACCGACATGCGGAAGGAAATTCCGCAGCGCACATCAAAGCGGTGCTCATCGGCAACGATGTGACGCTTTCTGTACACGACGGCGAGCTCGTGCTTGGCACGTGGCAGGGTATTTACTTCGCCGAGTTCGACGGACCACGGGAACGTAGCGCGACCGTAACTGTCATCGGCGACTGAGCGTCGTACCATCTCCTGCGCCGTCACCGACGGTCAGGGGAGAGGGCGATCATCACACTCACCGTCGCGCGCGCGCCGGTCATGACTGTCACCGATGTAGAGCGCGCGCTACGCACCGCGCTGTCGCGCGGCGGCGATTGGGCGGAGCTCTTCTGGGAACGGCACGAGACCTTGCAGCTCGTGCTCGACGATCAACGCATCGAGGATGCGATCACCGGCGTGGACCAGGGCGCCGGCGTCCGCGTCGTGCAGGGCGAGCAGACCGTATATGCGAACGGCAACGTGACCGACATCGACGACATCATGGCCATCGCGGGCCGCGCGGCGCGCAGCGTGGCCGACGAAACGGGCCTGCACGAGGCCGCCCGCCTCACGCCGGACGAGCTTCCGCGACCACATTCGGTTGCGATCGACCCACGGATCGTGCCCGTCGAGCGCAAAGTGGCTCTGCTGAGGCTGGCGAACAAGGTCGCGCGGGCCCATGACCCCCGCGTCAGCCAGGCGACGGTGTCCTATGCCGAGAGCGTCCAGGAGGTACTCGTCGCGAACAGCGACGGGGTCCACCGCACCGACACGCGCGTACGGGTCAACTTCGCGGTGCAGGTCGTCGCGAAGGAGGGGGCGGTCCTCGAGTCGGGCTTCGAAGCGGTCCGCGGCACGCTGGGCTTCGAGATGCTCACCGACGAGGCCGTTCGCGAGGCGGCGGAGACAGCCGCGCGGCGCGCCGTGCTCAACGTCGGCGCCCAGCCCGCGCCCGCGGGCACGTACACCGTGGTGCTGTCGAGCGAGGCAGGCGGCACGCTCATCCACGA
>JBDUCG010000080.1:0-7370 GCA_040003565.1 Chloroflexota bacterium
CTTGCAGATTCCGACGATCGCGGAATGCGCCAGGTCCGCCCGGAAGCCGTGATCGTCGCGCAGCCGACGTGCGAGCGGCTCGAGGAGGCCGATCGGCAGCTCCTGCTCCGCCCCGCAGCTGCGGCACACGAGGTGCCCGTGTCGCTGCGCGTCTGCGCGGTGCCAGCGCGTCACGCGGTCGTCGAAGTGCGTGTGCGTGACGTAGCCCAGCGCCTCGAGCGCTTCGAGGTTCCGGTACACGGTCGAGGGATCGATCTGGGGGTGACGCGCGCGGATCCGCGTCGCGATGTCTTCCGCCGTCACGTGGTGACGCGCGCGCTGTAGCGCCTCGAGCACCAGACGCCGCTGCACGGTCATCCGCATGCCGCTGGCGCGGAGGCGCTCATCGATGCCCATCGCGCAAGCCTCGCGCAAACGCGAGCATCTTGCAACAGACCACTATTGCGGCTGTTTGCGATAAGCCAGCTCGGTCGGTAGGCTGCGATCCGTGGACCTCAGCGTCGCCGTTCTCCTTCTCGGCATGGTCGCGCTCGGCTTCCGCCATGGATTCGACTGGGATCACATCGCCGCGATCACCGACATCACCAGCACGACGACGTCCGGCCACGCGGAGGTCGACGTCCCTGCGTCCTCACCGGTGACGCCGCATGGTCACGACGCCGGCGAGATGCGCGAGCACGTGCACCAGCACGCGGCGGCCGGGCCGAGCCCGATGCACGCGTTCGGCGAATCGCGCTTCGCCCACGAGCAGCGGCACGCGATCGGTCTCGCGTCCCTGTACGCGCTCGGCCACGCGTCGGTCGTGCTCGTGCTCGGGGTGATCGCGCTCACGCTCGGCGCGGTGCTGCCGGACTGGGTCGACCCGATCCTCGAGAAGGTAGTCGGCGTGACGCTGGTGTTGCTCGGCGCGTGGGTGATCTACTCGGTGATCCAGTACATGCGTGGCAAGGGCGAGTTCAGGATGCGCAGCCGTTGGATGCTCGTCTTCGATCTCGCCCGCAACGGCTGGGACGCGCTGCAGGCGCGGATCCACGGACACGAGCACCGGCCCTCCGCGCATTCGACGCAGTACGGGCCGCGGACCGCGTTCGGGGTCGGCATGATCCACGGGATCGGCGCCGAGACCGGCTCGCAGGCGCTTCTCCTCGCGGGCATCGCCGGCGTGACGGGGACGACCGGCATCGTCATCTTGCTCGCCTTCGTCGTCGGGCTGCTCCTCTCGAACACGCTCGTCGCGGTCGTGAGCGCCAGCGGATTCATTGGCGCCCAGCGCATGCGTACCGTCTATGTCGTCGTGGGAGCCTTCGCCGGCGTCGCGAGCCTCGTCATCGGCGCGCTCTTCATCGCGGGCTTGGGCACGGCCCTGCCCGATCTTCAGCAGCTGCTCTTCGGTGGCGAGCGCTAGAAGCCGGCCAGGATCTCCTGCGCTTCGGCGGTCTTGATGAACTCGAAGAAGGCGGTCACCGCGGGTTTCGTACGGGCTGGATCCGGGTGGAGCGTGAGGATGATCGGGCGGCGCACCGGATAGACGCCGCTGTTCACGTTGCGTGTCGTGGCCGCGATGCCATCGAGCGCGACGAGGCGCAGCGTCGGGTCCTCGGCCGTGGTCTTCTGGATCGTGATCATCGCGACCGCCCCTTTGAAGTCGCGCACGGCCTGGTAGGTGGGGGTGGACTCGACGACCTCGATGACGTTCTTCCCGTACGTGGGCTTGCCGCCGAAGAAGTAGGCCTCGAAGCTCGCGCGTGTCGAGCTGCCGGCTTCACGCACCAGCGGCCGTATCTCACCGGGCTGCCCGCCGACCTGCGACCAGTCGGTGAGCTCGCCCGCGTAGATCTTTCTGACCTGCTCCTTGGTCAGGGCGCCGATCGCGTTCAGCGGATTCACCGCGAGACCGGTCCCGGTCCCCGCGTAAGGGATCGACTTCAGCTTGCTCTGCTCTTCCGGCTTGAGGTCGCGGCTCATGAAGCCGAAGTCGGCGCCGCCGTTCGAGACCAGGGCAACGCTCGTGTCGGCGCCGACATCCTCGAGCTTGAACTCGACGCCGGGGTGGATCCTCTGGAAACGCGCCGCGAGCGCGGTGAGGGATTCGAGGCCTGCGCCGGTGCCGGCGCCGCGGTAGGTGCCGGCGGGCACCGTCGACGCGCTGGGTTGTCCGAGTGAGAGACCGCCGCAGCCGACGACGACGGTGGCCAGAAGGGCAATCAGGTACAAGTTGTGTCGCATCGGTCCAAGCATTGTCCGTCATGCCCGCCTAAACGCGCGGGATCGAACCGATATCGTTCGCCGCAGGTGACGCGTGGCCCCACAGGACTCCGATTCGTGCTGGCGGCGGCGCTAGCCGTGCTGACGCTTACGTCCTGCGAGGGATGGAACCAGGGGCAGGGCATCGCCGTGCTCGACGCCCACGTCGTTCGCGTCATCGAGACCGGCGACCGGAACCCGTCGCCGACCGGCATGCGGCAGCCCTTCCAGCGGCTGGAGCTTCAGCTCGACGGCGGCCTGTTTCGCGGCGACATCGTGATCGTGGATTGGGGCGGCCGCCGCGCGCTCGATCCGGGCGGCTTTCTGCGGACCGGCGACCGCGTGCTCGTGACAGAGACCCGCGACGGCCAGCAGCGCAATTACGCGATCCAGGAGATCGTGCGCTTACCCGGGCTCGTTCCGTTCGCCTTGTTCCTCTTCGCCGCGCTCGTTGCCGTCGCGCGGCTCAAGGGCATCGCCGCGCTCGCGGGTCTGGCGTCCAGCATCGCCGTCTTCCTGCTCGCCGTCGTGCCCGCCCTTCAGCGCGGCGGCGATCCGCTCGTCGCGACGCTCGTCGGCGCCGCGGCCATCGTGACCGTATCGGTGTTCGTGGTGCACGGACCGAACTGGAAGAGCGTCGCCGCGCTGCTCGGAACCTACGCCGGCCTGGTGATCGTCGCGGTGATCGGCGTGCTCGGCGTCGTGACGCTGCGCCT
Organism: Chloroflexota bacterium; assembly: GCA_040003565.1. Lineage (GTDB taxonomy): Bacteria > Chloroflexota > Limnocylindria > P2-11E > P2-11E > CF-39. The sequence continues at coordinate 2,961 of JBDUCG010000080.1, forward strand.
CACCGGCCTTGGATCGGAGGATCAGATCTTTCTCGCGGTCGGGACCGACGGGCGCATCGACATGCAGCGTCTGGTGCTCGCCGGGTTGATCGTTGGTTCCCTGGGGGCGCTCGTCGATATGTGCGTCGGCCAGGCGTCCGCGACGATGGAGCTCGCGGCGGTGGACCGCCGCGGCGATGCGCGCGCGCTCTTCCGCTCCGCCCTCAACGTCGGCCACGATCACATCGGCTCGCTGGTCAATACCCTTGCGCTCGCCTACTTCGGTGGCGCGATGCCGCTGATCCTGTTGCTGTCGCTTGGCTTCCAACCGCTATCGGTCGCCCTGAACAGTGAGGCGATCATCGAATCGATCCTGGCGGTGCTTGCCGCCAGCGTCGGTCTCGTGCTGTGCGTGCCGATCACGACGGCGATCGCCGTGTTCTTCGCGCGGCGGGGCGTCGCCTAGAGCGCCGCCTGTTCGCGGCGGCAGCGGGCGCACAGGCCGTAGAAGTCGAGACGCTCGTGGTCCACCTGAAAATCGTGGCGGTCACGGATCCCGCGCAGCACGGGCCGAAGGATCGTCTCGTCGACATCCTCAACACGCTGGCAGCTGGTACAGACCAGGTGGTGGTGGTGCTCGGGGACGCACGCCACATACGCCGAAACGTGACCAGGCCGCTCGAGGCGCGTCGCCATCCCAGCTTCCACCTGCGCCTCGAGGGCGCGGTACACGGTCGCGAGACCGAGGCGCGGATGGCCGCGGTGAAGGCGCTCGTAGAGCTCCTGCGCCGACACGGCCTGCCGCTCGGCGGTGAGCGCCTGCGCGACGATGACGCGCTGCTTGGTGAGACGCCTGCCGCGTGAGGTGATGCGCTTCGCGAGCGCAGCCCGCGCGGTCGTTTGGGGCATTGCGTACAGGATACTCGGCCTGCGGATATGTATGAGTATCATTCTCAATTGACTATCGAGTTCCATTATCGATAGAGTCTGGGACGATCGATGCGCAAGCTCGTGGTGTTGCTCATGTTCCCGCTGGCGTTTGTGGCGCTGACCGCGTGCGGCCCGGCGCGCAGCACCCCGCAGATCCTTACGACGACGACGATCCTGGCCGACATGACGAAGCAGGTCGCCGGAGACCGCCTGACGGTGGGATCCATCGTGCCTGCCGGTGCCCACGTCGAGGAATACGAGCCACGACCAGACGACGCGAAGCGCATGTCCAGCGCCAGGCTCGTGATCACGAACGGCCTCGACCTCGACAAGTGGGTCGAGCCGCTCCTGCGCAACACGAAGACAGGAACGCCCAGGCTGACCGTGACGGAGGGCCTCCCGGACATCGACGGGAATCCGCATATGTGGTTCGACCCGTCGCTGGCACGCGGTTACGTCGCGCGGATCCGCGACGCGCTCATCTCGCTGGACCCTGCGGGAAAGGACTTTTATACGCTCAGCGCGCAGAAGTACTCGCTCGAGCTCCTGACCCTCGATGCCGATCTCAAGGCGAAGGTCAAGACGATCCCCGCCGACCGCCGGAGGCTCGTCACGTCGCACGACGCGTTCCCGTACTTCGCGAAGGCGTTCGGCTTCCAGATCGTTGGGTTCGCGCAGCCCGAGCCGGGCAAGCCGCCGTCGGCCGGCGAGCTGGCCGCGCTGGTCGAGAAGGTCAAAGCGGCCGGAGTGCCTGCCGTCTTCTCGGAGGCCGGCGGTTCTCCGCAGCTCGCGGAGACGGTCGCCAGGGAGACCGGCGCGAGGATCGTGACCGATCTCCCCACCGACAGCCTCTTGGATCCACCCGCGGACAGCTACGTCGGTCTCATGAGAGTCGTCGTTGACAAGATCGTGGCGGCCCTGAAATAGCGTCTTCGGCTCGCGTATCGTCGCCAACCGTGAGCGAGGCCGCGGTCATCGAGCTGCGCGGCGTGCGCGCCGGGTACGAGGGACGAACGGTCATCGACCACGTCGATCTGACGGTGCGCCGGGGTGAGCTCGTCGCGCTCGTCGGCGCGAACGGTGCCGGAAAGTCGACGCTCCTCAAGGTCATCGTCGGCCTGCTGAAGCCGTATGAGGGAAGCGTCAGCGTCCTCGGCTCCGCGCCGGGCGCGAGCGCGCGTCGCCTGGCGTATCTGCCGCAGGCCGAGACGGTCAATTGGGACTACCCGCTGCGCGTCGAGGACGTCGTGATGATGGGACGCGTCGCGCACGCGGCACCGGGACGCGGACCGTCGTCGACGGACCGCGACGCCGCTCGCGACGCCCTGGGGCGCGTGGAGGCGGCGGACCTCGCGCGGCGGCCGATCCAAGCGTTGTCCGGCGGTCAGCGTCAACGCGTCCTGCTGGCGCGCACGCTCGCGTCGGATCCCGAGCTGCTCCTGCTCGACGAGCCCGCGACCGGTGTCGATCCGACGACGGAGGAGCACCTCATGGGCATCCTCGCCGAGCTCGCGGCGAATGGCCGCACGATCCTGGTCTCGACCCACGACCTCGCCGGCGTGATGGCGCACTTCCCGCGCGTGCTGGCGATGAACGGCGGCATCGTCGCCGATGGCGACGCGTCGATCCTGCGCGACGATGCGATCCTCCGGCGTACCTACGGCGGCCACCGGACCACATCGCCGCAGCTCGTCGCGGATGAACACCATGCCTGACCTCCTTGAGCCGCTGCAGTACGCGTTCGTACAGCGCGCGCTGCTCGCGGCGGTGCTGGTGGCGCTCGTCTGCGCGAGCGTGGGCGTGTTCGTCGTGCTGCGCGGGCTCGCGTTCCTCGGCGACGCGATCGCGCACGCCGCATTTCCTGGCGTGGTCATCGCGTTCCTCATGAAGGTCAACATCGTTCTCGGCGGATCGATCGCGGCCGTCGTGTCCGCGCTCGCCATCAGTGCCGTCGCACGCCGATCGGGCCTCAAGGAGGACACCGCGATCGGCGTCGTGTTCTCCGGGATGTTCGCGGTCGGCATCGTGCTCTTCAGCAGCATCCGCACGTACACCGGCGACCTTCTCGGCATCCTGTTCGGCGACGTGCTCGGCGTCGCGACCGACCAGCTTGTCGTTGCCGCGATCACGGCCGCGGTCATCCTCATCGCTCTGTGGGTCATCTGGCGGCAGCTCGTGTTCGTCAGCTTCGATGCGATCGGCGCGGCCGCCGCCGGCCTCAACACGCTGAGGTACGACACGCTGCTCCTTGGTCTTATCGGTCTCGCCATCGCCGTCTCGGTGCAGATCGTCGGCGTGGTGCTGGTCGTCGCGATGCTCGTGACGCCGGCGGCGACCGCACGCCTGCTCGCGCAGGACCTGCGCGCCCTCGTGGTCGGTGCGCTCCTCGTCGCCGTGTTCTCCTCGGTCGCGGGGATCTGGCTCAGCTACTACGTCAACGCGGCGTCGGGTGGCACCATCGTGCTCGTGGCGACGACGCTGTTTGGTCTGGTCTGGATCGCGCGAGGGGTCGCGCGGCGCCGTGTGGCGGCGGGCTAGCGCGCTCGCGCTGCTGCTGGCGGCGTGCGGGCCGGCGCCCGTCACGGTCGAGCGCACGGCCACGCCAACGATCGTCGTCGTGCCGACCGAGCTGCCCAACGGGCGGATCGAGATCGCGCTCCGGCCGAGATACGTGCTCGGCGCCGGAACGCGCGTGGATGTGACGATCATCACCACGCGCGGCACGATCAGCGGTCCGACGGAGGCGCGCGTCATGGCCAGCGGCATCAACGAGGGCGGGTCGCCGGCGGAGGTCCTGGTCCGCCGTCTCGACGCACCTGCGACCACAGTGACCGCAGGCAAGCGCGCGACCACGACCTTGACCTGGAACGGGGAAGACCAGTTCGGAACGCGCGTTCCGGCCGATGCCTACGTGCTCTTGCTGGAATTCGAATCGACGGACGGCAATGACACGCGGACGGTTCGCGCCACGGCGACACTGCAAATGAACGACTAACATCGAATGCGTGCCCATCGATAAGCAGCTGCTCGATATCCTCGTCTGCCCCGCGGACCACGGTCCGCTCTCCGAGGAGGGCGATCGTCTCGTCTGCGGCCGCTGCCGCCGCCGTTATCCGGTCCGCGATGGCATCCCAGTGATGCTCATCGACGAGGCCGAGCAGCCCGCGTCCTAGAACGGAAGGAGCCCTCTCTGGCCATTCAGATCACTCCCGACATGACCATCGCCTCGGTCGTCGACCGCTGGCCGGGTGCGGACAAGATCTTCGGTCGCTACACCCTCGGCTGCGCGTCGTGCGCGATCAGCAAGAGCGAGACGATCGCGCAGGCGGCCGCCGGTCATGGCGCGGGTCGCGTGAAGCTCGACGACCTCATCAACGAGCTCAACGTCTTCGCCGACACCGGCAAGCTCCCCGAGGGCGCGCCGCCGGCGCCGTCGCTCGCGGCGAAGGGCGTGCCGCGCGGCATGGCGGAGCAGAAGGGCATCAAGCACGTCATCGCGGT
>JBDUCG010000081.1:0-7297 GCA_040003565.1 Chloroflexota bacterium
AGCAGCGTCTTGCCGCAGCCGGTCGGACCGATGAGGAGCACGTTGGACTTGCCCAGCTCCACGTCGTCGACCCGGTGCCCCGCGGAGACCCGCTTGTAGTGGTTGTACACGGCGACGGAGAGGACGCGCTTGGCCTTGTCCTGGCCGATGACGTACTGGTCGAGGATCTCGTTGATGCGCCGCGGGCTGGGGATCTTCTGTCCGAGGGTCCGCGCCTTCGGCGCCTCCATGAACTCCTCGTCGACGATCTCGCGGCAGAGCGTGATGCACTCATCGCAGATGTAGACGCCCTGGCCCGCGATGAGCTTGCGCACCTGGTCCTGGCTCTTGCCGCAGAAAGAGCAGCGGTAAGGCTTGCCACCCTTGGCGGTGGTCGTCATCGCCTAGCGGGCCGCCACCGGGACGCGCTCCTTGGGTTCCTTCGACTCCTTGGGCTCCTTCTCCTCGGCCTGCTTGGCGATGGAGATGAGCGAATCCTTCCCGACGAAGATCTCGTCGATGATGCCGTAGGCCTTCGCCTCTTCGGCGCTCATGAAGCGGTCGCGCTCCGAGTCGCGGCGGACCTTCTCGACGTCCTGACCGGTGTGATGCGCGAGGATGCGCGTGAGCTTGTCGACGAGCGTCTCGAGCTCCTTCACCTGGATGAGGACGTCGGGGGTGTTGCCGCGGAAACCGCCGGAGCCCTGGTGGATCATGATCCGCGAGTTCGGCAGCGCGTAGCGCTTGCCCTTGGAGCCCGCTGCGAGGAGGACGGCGGCCATCGACGCCGCCTGTCCCACGCAGATCGTGCTGACCGGCGCCTTCAGGTACTGCATCGTGTCGTAGATCGCGAGGCCCGCGGTCACGACGCCGCCGGGCGAGTTGACGTAGAGGTAGATGTCGCGCTCCGGGTCCTCGGACTCGAGGAACAGCAGCTGGGCGATGATGAGGTTCGCCATCGTATCTTCGACGGCGTCCCCGATGAAGATGATCCGTTCCTTCAGCAGGCGCGAGAAGATGTCATAGGCACGCTCGCCTCGCCCGGACTGCTCGATGACCATCGGCACGAAATTCATCGCCGGCACGTCATCCCTCCTCGCGCGGTCTTGTTCCCCAGTGTACCCACCACCGCGCCTGTCAAGGGGGTCCTGGCGGTGTCGGCCCGGTAAAGTTCCCTTCACAAGGAAGGAGCGAGATGCGTCGGTTCCCCAGGGCGCTGCTCTTCTATGTGGCGGCCTCGTCGATCTATGCCGCGGTCGTCTTCCTTGCCGTCCACGCGGTCTACGGCTTCGAGCTGGGCCGCATCGGGACCAGCCTGTCGGATCCAGGGGCTCTTATCGGCTCGATCGACAGCGTCTCCTTCGTGGTCTGGCTGGGCATCAGCGTGATCGCCGGGGTGGTCCTGTATCGCCTCTCGACGGCCCTCGAGGTATCACGCGGCGATAGCGCGATACGCGACGCCGAGATCGGCTCCATCTTCGCACTGAGTCAAGCCCTCTCCGGCTCGCTCGATCTCGCGGAGATCTCCCGCGAGTACCTGAAGAGCGCGCGGCGTGGTCTCGACGACGGCGTCACGCTCGGCCTCCTTATCCACGACGACGTCGCCGAAGCGTTCCGGCTCGTGGCCGAGGAAGGTCCGCGCGCCGGCGCGCTCCTCGACAAGGTGTACTCAGCCTCCTCGCTGCCCGCCGCGATGCGCACGCGCGTCTTCGATCATCGCCAGTCGCTCGTCCTTCCGGACACCACTGCCGGCGGAGAGCACTGGCGTCTCCTCGCGCGCGAGCTGCCCAACGCGGATTGGATCCATTCGTTCGCGGCCATGCCGCTCATCTCACAGGAGCGCCTTGTCGGTGCGGTCGTGGTCGGAGGGGAAAAGGCGGGTTCGGTCACCGCGGACCGGCTGCAGCTCGTGCTGGTCCTGGGCCAGTTCGTCGCCGGCGCCATCCGCACTTCGCTGTCGCTCACGGAAGCGCAATCTCGCGGCGACCGCGAGGAGCTCGTAAGCCGCATCTCACGGCGCGCCCGTGCATCGCTGGATCCCGCCGAGGTCCTCCGCGGAACGGTCGAGGAGCTCGGGCGCGCGATGGGCGTCGACCGCGTGATCGCGACGACGGGATCGACGGCCGATGGACTGCGCGTGACGTACGAGTGGGACGCGAAGGGGATCGCGCCGGTCGGCGAGGGCGAGCGCGCGCTTCCCGCCGCGCGCCTCGCGGCCGAGACCGGGCGCACCGTCGTGGTGCGCGACGTGCTTGCGGACGCGCGCCTCGCGAGCGACAGCGATACCCGCACCAACGTGCGTTCGGTCATCGCGACGCCGATCCTCGTCGCGGGCGATCTGGCCGGAACGCTCTCGCTGAACACGACGACGCCGCGCGACTGGGCGACGGATGAGGTGCGGCTGGTGGAAGCGGTCGCGCGTGAGCTGCGCGTCGCGATGGAGACCGCTCGTCTCTTCCAGGCGCGTCAGAGCGAGAACGAGCGGCTCCTCGCGCTGCAGCGCGCCGGCGCGACGCTCGCCGCGCGGACCGATCCGCATGAGGTCTTCGACATGATCCTGCGCAGCGCGGTGCAGCTGTTCGGAAAAGGGAGCGCCTCGCTCTACACCTGGGACGAAGAAGCGGGAGAGCTGCGGCTCGCCGAGAACTTCGATGCCGAGGGGCGCATGCCCGACGACGCCGCGCTCAAGCCTGGCGAGGGCGTCGTCGGCCGTGTCTTCGTGACTCGCGAGCCGCTCATCGTCAAGGACTACCAGACCTGGGAAGGGCGTACGGCGGTGGGCCAGGAGACGGGCCTGCGCGCCTGTCTCGCGGTGCCACTGCTACGCAGCGGCCGCGTGCTGGGCGCGCTGGGTATTCGCTCGTACGACGCGACGGTCGTCTACACCGAGGACGACGCCCGGATGCTCACGCTCTTCGCCGATCAGGCCGCCGCCGCCCTCACCACCGTCGAGGCCTTCGCGCGCCAGCGTCAGGCCGTCGAGCAGCTGGAGCGCCTCAACCGCGCGAAGAGCGAGTTCGTCTCCATCGTCAGTCACGAGTTCCGGACACCGCTCACGGGCATCCAGGGCTTCAGCGAGATGATGCGAGACGAGCAGCTCTCGACCGAAGAGATGCGCGAATATGCCGGAGACATCAATAAGGACGCGCAGCGTCTCAACCGGATGATCGACGAGATGCTCGATCTCGACCGCATGGAGTCGGGGCGCATGACGATCCACACCGAGCCGATGGACCTGAACGCCGTGGTGGACGAGGCTGTGGACCGCGTGCGCCCGAATGCCCCGGGCCACACGCTCACGCTCGACCTGCAGGCAGACCTGCCCCGGATCCGCGCGGACCGCGATCGCCTGACGCAGGTCGCCTCCAACCTGCTGAACAACGCCGTGAAGTACTCGCCCACGGGTGGCCGGATCACGGTGTCGACGCGAACCGACGCCGAGGGCGTCCGGCTCGACGTGCGCGACGAGGGCCTGGGCATCCCGGCGGACTCCCTCGAGTCGATCTTCGAGCGCTACTCCCGCGTCGATTCGCTGGCCACGCGGGACATCCCGGGCACCGGTCTGGGCCTGCCCATCGTCCGCCAGATCGTCCAGCTCCACGGCGGCAAGGTCTGGGCGGAGAGCGACCTCGGACGCGGCTCGGTCTTCCACGTCGTACTGCCGCTTGCGGGCTCGGGCGAGCGGGTGGAGGCTTGAGCGTGAAGATGCCGGACCGCACAGTTTGAGCGACCACATCCTGCTCGTCGACGACGAGGAGCAGATCCGCAAGCTCCTCGAAACGTCGCTCCAGCGCCGAGGCTACGAGGTGGCCGTGGCGTCCGACGGCATCGAGGCGCTGCGGCAGATCCGCTCGAGGATGCCGGACCTCATCGTCACCGACGTGAACATGCCGAACATGAACGGGTTCGAGCTCACGCGACGACTACGGGCCGATCACCGCACAGCGCGCGTTCCGATCGTGATGCTGTCGGCGCGCAAGCAGGCCGACGACATCCTCACCGGGTACGCCGAGGGCGCCGACGAGTACATCGCGAAGCCGATCGAGATGGCGGTGCTCTCCGCCAAGATCGAGGTGCTCCTCAAGCGGATGAAGGCGACCGTCGGCGAGGTCAGCAAGCGCGGACGGGTCGTCGTGTTCATCCGTGGCAAAGGCGGAGCGGGCGCGACGACGCTCGCCGTGAACAGCGCGGTCTCGCTGGCCGAGACCAAGATGTACAAGACGGCGGTCCTCGACCTGAGCCTCGAATTCGGCAACGTCGCGTCGCACCTGAACCTCAAGCCACAACACACCCTCGCCGATCTGGCCGGCACCCAGCCGGATCAGCTCGATGACGCGACGTTCGGGACATTCATCGCGCAAGACCGCAGCGGCGTGCAGGTGTGCATCGGCTCGGACGTACCCGAGCACGCCGAGCTCGTGACGGTGGGCGCGGTGCAACAGAGCATCGATCGGCTGCGCCGCGGCAGCGACTACCTCATGGTCGACACGCCCGCATCGTTCACGCAGCACACGCTGGCTGCGATCGACACCGCCGACGGCGCCTGCGTCATCTGCGAGCCGCACGTGGCGTCGATGAAGGCCGCGCGCGACTGCCTCGACGTGCTGACCAAGCTGTCGTTCCCGAAGGAACGGATCCTCCTCGCGGTCAACCGGACGACACAGACCGGGCTCGAGACCGACGAGGTCGCGCGCTTCTTCAATCAGCGTCCCGACATCGTCGTGCCCTTCACACCAGCGTTCGACGATGCGGCCGACCGCGGCCGGCCGATCGTCGTGCTCCACCCGGACAACGCCGCATCGAAGCAGCTCCGCGATCTCGCCGCACGGCTGACGGTGCTGGCGCCGGTGGGGCGCTGACATCCGCATCCGGTTCTGGGGCACGCGCGGCTCGATCTCCTCCGCAGGCCCCGAGACGCTCCGCTACGGCGGGAACACGCCGTGCGTCGAGGTCACGACCGACGATGGCACGCTGCTGGTGTTCGACTGCGGCACCGGCGCACGCAAGCTGGGACTCGCGCTCGCGAGCAAGGGGCAGGTCCGGCTTCACCTCCTCCTCTCACACACGCACGCCGACCACATCCAGGGACTGCCGTTCTTCCTGCCGGCGTTCACGCCGGGCAGCCACATCACCGTGTACGGGCCGTCGGGTATGGACCGGCGGCTTCCGACCGCCGTGGGCGGGACGATGGACTACGCGTACTTCCCCGTGCCCCTTGAATCGCTGCCGGCCAAGGTGGACTTCATCGAGCTCGGCGAGACCGAGTTCTCGATCGGCGGCATCAAGCTCCGCACACAGTTCCTGAATCACACCGCGCCGTGTATCGGCTACCGCGTCACGGCGGGTTCGGCGACCCTCGCGTACGCCACCGATCACGAGGCACACAGCACGCCGCACTGGCGGGCCGAGCGGACGGAAGACCAGTTCGACCCGATGCTCCTGGGGCACACCGGCGATATGCGCCACGCGGCATTCCTGACCGCCGCGGATGTGGTGATCCACGACGCGCAGTACGGGAGCGCCGACTATCCGACCAAGGCCGGCTGGGGCCACAGCACGGTCGAGTACGCGGTCGACATCGCCCTCGTTGCGCGGGTCAAGACGCTCGCCCTGTTTCACCATGACCCGGACCGCGACGACAACGGCGTGGACGATCTCATCTCCGTGGCCGCGGGCCGGGTCGCCGCGTCAAAACGCTCCCTGCGCGTCGTCGCCGCGGCCGAGGGCGAGGAGATCCTGCTGGCCGAAGGACCATACGCGCGCACCACCGACGTCGAGCCCGCGCCGGCCGCGATGCCGGAGCGCGCGCGCATCCTCGTGGCCGACGACGACGTGGCGCTCGTACGCATCCTCGAAGCGGTGCTCCGCGGCGACGGATACGACGTCGACGTCGCGTTCGACGGGGACGAGCTTCTCAGCAAGGCCGGGATGGCCCGATACGACCTCGTGCTGGTCGACATCCAGATGCCGAATCTCGACGGCCTGTCCGCCTGCCGGCGCCTGCGACTCATCGACGGATACCGCGAGACGCCCCTCGTCGTTCTCACCGCGCGCACCCGCCAGGACGACATGGCCGCGGCGTTCGACGCAGGCATCACCGATTACATCCGCAAGCCGTTCGCGTTACCACAGGTGCGCGCGCGCGTACGCTCATGGCTCGCACGCGGCGCCGCGCGCAGGGTGTGAGCCTGGAAGCCGTCTCGACCGTATAGCAAACGGACCACGGAAAAGGGGGACGACTGTGGGAGATCTGAACGAGACCCAGCGTTACTTCATCGATGAGCACATCGAGGACTACATGGGTGGCCTCATCTCGCGGCGGGAGCTGCTACGTAGGGTCACGCTGATCTCGGGGAGCGCCGTGCTGGCGGCGACGATCGTTGCGGCATGCGGAACGCCGGCATCGACCCCGCCGGTCACGGCCGCTACGCAGAGCACGGCGCCATCAGCGGCGGCGACAGCGTTCGTGCCGCAGGCCTACGCGACACCGCCGGCCACCGCGGTCGCCGACGGGATCACCGTGAAGGAGACCGATCCGCGCATCACCGTCTCGAAACCCGAGGTGAAGGGCGCGGACGGCGCGTCGCTCCTGGCCTACATGGCGAAGCCCGCGGCCGCGAGCGGCAAGGTGCCGGGCGTTGTCGTGATCCACGAGAACCGTGGGCAGACCGAGCACATCCGCGATGTGGTCCGCCGCGTCGCGACCGCCGGATTCATCGGGATCAACATCGATCTCGCGGCGCGCGACGGCGGCGCCGCGAAGCTCACCGATCAAGCGGCGTACAACGCGGCGCTTGGAAAGCGGTCGACCGCCGACAAGATCTCGGATCACAACGCGACGATCACGTTCCTCAAAGGCCAGTCGAGCGGCAGCGTCGGTGTGACCGGCTTCTGCTTCGGCGGTGGTGAGACCTGGAGCGTCCTCGCGTCCGGCGCGGACGTGAAGGCGGCGGTCCCGTTCTATGGACCGCAGCCCACCAACTACCAGGACATGGCGAAGACGAAGGCCGCGGTGTCCGCGGTCTACGCCGAGCTCGATGTGCGCATCACGACCAGCTCGCAGCAGATGGAGGAAGTGCTCAAGGCCGCGGGCGTGCCGTACAAGATCACGATCTATCCCGGCGTGAATCATGCCTTCCACAACGACACCGGAACGCCAGACCGCTACAACGCCGAGCAGGCGCAGAAGGCTTGGGTCGCGACGATCGAGTGGTTTAGGAAGTACCTCTAGCGAAAGCAGGCGGCGCCTGCTTTCGGCCTTATTTCTTGTCGAGCATCGCGCGGAGAGCTTCGCGACCCTCGGGCGTCGCGTTGGACT
>JBDUCG010000082.1:0-7260 GCA_040003565.1 Chloroflexota bacterium
CTCGACCGGAGCAAGGTGTTCATCACCAACGTCGTCCGTCACCGCCCGCCGGAGAACCGCGATCCGCTTCCCGACGAGGTCACCGCGTGCGATATCTGGCTGAAGCGCCATCTCGAGGTACTGAAGCCCAAGGTCATCGTCACGCTGGGTCGGCACGCGATGGGGAAATTCCTACCCGGTGAGTCGATCTCACGTATCCACGGGCGCCCGCGCAAGGTCGACGGCCTCTTGATCTTTCCCGTCTACCACCCCGCGGCCGCGCTCCACCAGCCCGCGCTCCGCGGGGCACTGGCCGGCGACTTCGCCGCGCTCGCGCTGCTGCTCGCGACCCAGCCGGTCCCACAGGAGAAGCCGGTGGAGAAACAGACCGCCGATCAGATGACGCTCTTTGGCAAATAAGCTCCGTGTGATCCCGCTCGGCGGGGTCGGCGAGATCGGCAAGAACATGCTCGCGATCGAGCAGGGCGACGACATCGTCGTCGTCGACGCCGGCCTCATGTTCCCCGACGAGGAGATGCTCGGCATCGACCTGGTCATCCCCGACATCTCGTACCTGCGCCAGAACAAAGCGAAGGTGCGCGGGATCGTCCTCACGCACGCGCATGAGGACCACATGGGCGCGCTGCCGTATGTGCTGCGCGATCTGCCGGAGGTCCCGATCTACGGCACGAAGCTGACGCTCGGCCTGATGCGCACGAAGCTGCGCGAGCACAAGCTCGCCGACAAGGTCATCGCCCACGAGATCACGCCCGGCACGCCCTTCCAGGTCGGCCCGTTCTCGTGCGACTCCTATTACGTGTGCCACAGCATCCCCGACGCGGTCGGGCTCACGATCGAGACGCGCTACGGCACGATCGTGCACTCGGGCGACTGGAAGTTCGACCACACGCCGGTGGACGGGAAGCAGACCGACTTCGCACGGCTCTCGGAGATCGCCGCGCACGGCGTGCTGCTGCTCCTCTCGGACTCGACGCGCGCCGAGGTCGCGGGCTACACGCAGTCGGAGCGGCACGTCGGCGACCTCCTCGACACGATCATGTCGCGCGCGCCGGGCCGCGTGATCACCACGACGTTCGCGTCGAACATCTCACGCATCAAGCAGATCGTCGACGTCGCGGCCGCGTGGGGGAGACGCACGGCGATCATCGGGCGCTCGATGGAGAACTACACGCGCACGGCGCGCGAGCTCGGCTACCTCGTGTTCCCCGAAGGCTCACTGATCCAGCCGAAGGAGATCGACAAGCTCCCGGACCACGAGGTCTGCATCATCACCACCGGCAGCCAGGGCGAGCCCACGAGCGCGCTGTCGCGCATGGCGCTCGGCGACCACCGGCACGTCGCGGTGAAGGACGGCGACACCGTCGTCATGTCCGCGACGCCGATCCCCGGCAACGAAGAGCTCGTGAGCCGCACCGTCGACAACCTCTTCAAGCTCGGCGCGGAGGTCATCTACGACGCCGGCGTCAGGCCGCACGTGTCCGGTCACGCGAGCCAGGAGGAGCTGAAGCTGCTCCTCAACATCCTGCGACCCAAATACTTCATCCCCGTTCACGGCGAGTACCGCATGCTCGTACGCCACGCGCGCATCGCGATCGACCTCGGCGTCGCGGCGGGGAACGCCTTCGTGATCACCAACGGCGACTCGCTCGAGATCGACGAGCACGGCGCGCGGCTCGGCGAGAAGGTCGCGTCCGGCGTCGTGTACGTCGACGGTCTCGGCGTCGGCGACGTGAGCCAATCGGTCATGCGCGACCGCTGGTCGATCGGCAGCGACGGCATCTTCCTCGTCGTCCTCACGATCGAGAAGCAGACCGGCAAAGTGCTCTCAGGCCCGGACATCGTGACCAAAGGATTCGTGCCCGAAGAGGACGCGACGGACATCGTCGAGCGCACCAAGCAGCGGATCCTCGACGGCCTCGGCGAGGCGCAGACCGGCGAGCACCTCGCGGAGGTCGCGACGCTCCGCGACTCGATCCACAACAGCGTCACGGCCTATCTCTACGAGCGCACCAAGCGCCGGCCGATGGTGCTGCCGGTGATCATGCAGGTATGAGCGCGCGCCGCGTGGCGCGCGGGCGACCGCAGCGTGGTGCGGTGCCGGCGGTCGACCCGCGCATCCGCAACGAGGTCGGCGCCATCGCACTCCTCGCGTTCGCGGTGCTGTCGATCGTCGCCCTCATCGCCGACCAGGGCGCGGTGCTGCACTGGTGGCGCTCGTTCCTGGTCTCGCTGCTGGGCTGGGGCGCGTTCGCCGTGCCGTTCCTCCTCGGCGCGCTCGCCGCGGAGCTCTGGTTCGGTCTCATGCGCCGCAGCGCGATCATCCCGATCTCGGGCGGCGCGCTGGTATTCGTCGCGCTCCTTGCGATCGCGCAGCACTATCAGCGCGGCAACGTGGCGTTCGGCGAGGGCGCGGGCGGCACCGTTGGCGCGACGATCGCGAACATCGCGACCGGCGCGTTCGGCGACGTCGGCGGTCCGATCGCGCTCGTCGCGCTGCTGCTCGTCGGCATCGTCGTCACCGCGAACCGCACCCTCGGCGACCTCATCCGTCCCGCCTGGGAGCGTCGCGGCGCGATCCGGCCCGGCGTGAGCCTTCCCGGCGGCACGGCCGGGCGGTTCGGGCGCGGTGTGGACGTGCCCGAACCCGAGGACGTGGACGAGCCTGCGGCCCCACCGCTCCGGATCAACATGCCCGTCGAGCGGCCCAAGGGGGCCGCACAGCCCGCCAAGCCGCAGCTGCGGCTCCTACCGCCTCCCGAGACGGACGAGGCGTCCTCCGCGCCCGAAGGGGCGTTCACTCCCTCGATCGCCGGGCTGCCGGACAAGAACGTCGCGGTCGAGGGCGTCCTCAACGCCAAGGCGGACCGGAACTGGACGCTCCCGCCGCTCGACCTCCTCGGCCTGGGCGACGCCGGCCACGCCGGAACGAGCAGCGAGATCCGCAAGAGCGCCGAGGTGATCGAGCAGACGCTCGCGCATTTCAACATCACGGCCAAGGTCGTTGAGGTCACGCCTGGGCCGGTGGTGACGCGCTACGAGCTCAAGATCGCGCCCGGCGTCCTGCTATCGCGCGTCGAGTCGCTCAACGACAACCTCGCGCTCGCGCTCGCCGCGCGCACGCTGCGCATCGAGGCGCCGATCCCCGGCAAGAGCGTCGTGGGCATCGAGGTCCCGAACCTCGCCGTGGGTCTCGTGTCGCTTCGCGACGTCGTCGAGACCGCGATCTTCCGCGGCTCGCCGTCCAAGCTGACCGTCGCGCTCGGGCGCGACGTCGCCGGCGCGCCGATCGTGCTCGATCTCGGAGCGATGCCGCATCTGCTCGTCGCCGGCCAGACAGGTTCGGGAAAGAGCGTGAACATCAGCTCGATCCTCTGCAGCCTGCTGCTGAACGCGACCCCGGACGACGTCCGGATCCTCATCGGCGACCTGAAGCGGGTGGACTTCACGGCCTTTGGCGACGTGCCGCATCTGATCGCGCCGGTGATGACCGATGCCGACAAGATCCTCAACGCGCTGTTCTGGGTGGTGGGGGAGATGGACCGCCGTTATCGGCTGTTCGCGCGGACCAGCTCCCGGAACATCGGCCAGTACAACGAGAAGCACACCGGCTCCGACCGCATCCCGTATGTCGTCTTCGTGATCGACGAGCTCGCCGACCTCATGCTGCAGGCGCCGATCCAGGTGGAAAAGCAGATCACCCGCGTCGCCCAGCTGGCGCGCGCGACCGGCATCCATCTCGTCCTCGGCACGCAGCGGCCGTCGGTCGACGTCATCACCGGGCTCATCAAGGCGAATATCCCGGCTCGCATCGCGTTTGCTACCGCCTCCGCGGTCGACTCGCGCACCATCATCGACATGACCGGTGCGGAGAAGCTCCTCGGACGTGGCGACATGCTCGTGCTGCGGCCCGACCTCGCGAAGCCGATCCGCGCGCAGGGCGTCTACGTGTCGGACCAGGAGATCCAGCTCATCAGCCGCCACTGGACGCTGCAGGGCGGGACGTCCTACGACCGGCACGCCAAGGTGCTCGAGGGCCCGGACCGCTTGACGCGACGAGAGTCGGACGGCGAAGACATCGACGACGAGCGGTACGAGGAAGCCGTCGAGATCATCATGCACGAGGGCAAGGCCTCGGTGTCGATGCTGCAGCGCAAGATGACGATCGGATTCGCGCGCGCCGGCAGGCTCATCGACATCATGGAACGGAACGGAGTCGTCGGGCCGGACCGCGGGCCAGGCAAGTTCCGTGAGGTGTACGGCTCCGCTCGGCCCGGCGGGGAGTAACGTGGCGCGGCTCGGAGAGACGCTTCGCGCGCAGCGTGAGAAGAAGAGCATCACGCTCGAGCAGGCCGCCTCCGACACGCGCATCCGCGAGAAATTCCTGAAGGCGCTCGAGGACAGCGATTACCAGACGCTGCCAGGCACCGTGTACACGAAGGGCTTCCTTCGCAACTACGCCGAGTACCTCGAGCTCCCGAGCGAAGAGCTCGTCGTGCAGTTCCATCAGGAGCGCGACCTGCCCGACGCGCCGCGCACCTTCAAGCCTCTGAACCCGATCGCGCAGCGCAGCCTTGTCTTCACGCCGGCGGTCCTCGTTCCGGTCGTCGTGCTGGCGGGGATCGTGCTCTTCGTGAGCTACCTCTACTATCAGTTCGTCTCGTTCGCGGTGCCGCCGAAGATCGAGGTGACCGAGCCGGCGTCGGACGCGATCGCGCAGAGCGCCGACTTCGTGGTGAAGGGCCGGACGGTCCCCGACGGACGCGTCACCGTGCAGGTGTTCCCGGGACCGATGACCGTCGCGGACATCCATCCGAATGCGGACGGAACGTTCTCGGTGAACGTGCAGCTGAGCCCGGGATCGAACCACATCGTTCTGGAGGTCCTCGATATCACGGGTAAGGTCGGGCAAGCATCGCGGACGGTCCGGCTGGAGACACCGGCGAGCTCGCCGGGGCAGCCGGTGATCATCGTCGAGGAGCCCGCGAACGGCACTACCTTCACCAACGCGCAGGTGCTGGTCCGCGGTCGCTTTGATCCGACCGTCACCGCGCTGACCGTGAACGGTGTGCAGATGCCGATCAGCAGCGCGCGCCAGTTCGAGATCCGCTTCACCTATCCCGCTGGTCCGCAGACCATCAACATCGTCGCGCGCAACGCCGCCGGAGCGACGACCACCGAAGCGCGCGCGGTGACCGTCGCGTACACCGCCGCCGTCGTGAACGTCACGCTCAAGGGCGGGGAAGCATGGCTCCAGGCGACCGTCGACGGCACGGTCGTGCCGGGCACCGGCCGCGTGTTCAAGGAGGGCGAGACTGCTACGTACACCGGCCGCGAAGTGCGCCTGCGCTCCGGCAACGGCGCCGCGACGGTGGTGAGCTACAACGGACAGCCGGCAGTCGCCCTCGGGCAGCAGGGCGAGGTCGTGGAGCGCGTCTTCACGGCGCAGTGAGCGCGGCCAACGCGCTGACCCTGTTTCGCGCCATCGCCGGGATACCGATCGCGATCGCGCTCACGTTCGATGCCCGCGGCCTGGCCTTCGCCATCTTCCTCGTCGCCGCTCTGTCCGATGCGCTCGACGGGTGGCTGGCACGGCGATCGGGGACGGCGACGGACCGAGGTGTCTTGCTCGACCCACTCGCGGACAAGGCGCTCGTTCTTCTGACGCTCGCGGCGCTTTGGCTTGTCGGCACCGTGCCGACCGCGCTCGTCGCGGTGATCACCGCGCGCGAGATGCTGGTCGCGGCGCTCCGCGTGCTTCGGTACCGCACCGGTGAGCACTCGCTCGCGTCGACTGCCGCCAAGCTGAAAACAGGGCTCGAGATGTGCGCGATATCCGTGCTGATCCTTGCCCCAACCGTGATGCGGCCTGTGGGTGTTGCCTTGCTCGGGGCGGCGCTCGTCATCAGCCTTGTGACGCTCCCGACGTACTTTCCGCGGAGGAGCGCGCGCTACACGATCTAGAGTTCAGCCGTGACGGAACAATCATGTGGTCCGCAGGGGTACGAAGCACCATGTCGGCGATGGGGCCGCTTCGTGGGCTCACCATGGCGCTGGTCGCCGTATCGTGCGCCGCACCGGTTGCGTCCACGTCGCCGCCGTCCGCGGTGGCACCCAGTCCGACATTCCCGGCGATGACGGCAAGTCCGACATCGACCTCACAGGCCACGACGTCGTCGATTCCCTCTGCGCGTCCCGGCCTGCTCACCCGCAACGGGGACGGGCCGATCGTCGTGAGGACCGAGACGGACACGACGCCCGTTCGCACCGCTCCTTCCTTCCAGTTCGCGTCCGACGGCTCGCGCGTCACGTACTGGACCGAGAGCGCCGGCAGTGCCGAGCTCCACGTCCTCGAGATCGGCGGCGCCGATCGCATCGTGGCGACGTTCCCGGACCGGCGGCCGGGCGGGATCGCGTGGTCGGCGGACGGCACCGGCCTGCTCGTGTCCCTCGCCGACCCGGGAGACCCGCGCTTCCTGATCGCACGAATCGTCATGGCTGTCGACATCGCGTCGGGCACGAGTCGCGAGGTCTACCTCGGCACGGGGCCGAGCGGCGCATCGGTGATGCCCCTGGTCTGGCAGAGCAGTCCCGAGATGTTCGCCGCTTTCGAGACAGGGCCCGGCGGCTACAGCTTCGGATACACCGTGATCCGCCCCGGCCAAACGCCCGTCCGGACCGAGCCGGACAGCGACGTGCTCGGCATGGCTGCGTCGCGCGATGGCGCCCTCGTCTTGGGTCAGTGGTCACGCGAGACGGGCGTGCTCAAGGTGTGGCCAGTCGACGACTTCTCCAAGAAGACCGAACTCAAGCTGGCCGCAGGCGAGTACTTGGGTCAGCCACGCTGGTGGCCGGATCGCAATGAGATCGCGTTCAGCGCCGGTCGCCTCGCCGATGGGGTGTGGCGCGACGTGCGGATCGAGCGATGGGATCCCGCTACCGGCGGCCGCACCGTTCTCAAGCGCCTCCCTGACGGATCGCAACTGTCGTATTTGATCCGCGCTGACGGCAGCGGCGTCTTGACCCAGGGTCCATTTCCCCCAGGCGCGTGGGAAGTCACGGACCTGCGCACTGGCACCACCACCCCGGTCCCGCAGAAGCCCGGCGAGAACATCCTTCGAACGATCCTCCTCCGATAGCCGACTCCGGCGCACGTTACCCTCGCGCTGATGCCCGCGAAGCGCGCCCCCACGTTCGACGACCTGGTTGAGCGCATGGCCGCCCTGCACGCCGCGCTCCGGCGCCGAAAGCTGACGGTCGCGT
>JBDUCG010000083.1:0-7175 GCA_040003565.1 Chloroflexota bacterium
ACGCGCCGGTGCCCGGCGACGAGCTCGAAGCCATCGCCGTCGCGTGATACTACTATTGGTTGCAGCACACCGTGCCGCCGGATTGACGCGGCGAGCTCCGCAATCCCCTCGGCGTCGAAGTTTGTGCGGGGCTGCTGCGGGTTGGGGCGGATCCGCTCGAGAGCGACCTCGGTGGTACCGAGGGTCGGCGGGGTGGTCGCAGCGGTCGCCGGCCCCTGCCCCAGGAGCACGTCGAGGCCGCGGCCAAGCCCGGTGCGCGCCATCAGGCGATCGCTCCGGAGAGCGCGATCGGCTCGCGCGCTTTGAGTCTGCCCATCAGCTCGCGGGCGAGCTCGTCGTAGGCCTTCGCTGCACGCGAGCCCGGGTCGTAAAGGCTGATCGGCTTGCCGTGGCTCGGCGCCTCCGCCAGCCGGACGGTGCGCGGAATCCGCGCGCGAGCGACCAGCTTGGGAAAGTGCTTGCGAACCTCTTCGATCACCTGCATCGAGAGGCGGTTACGGCGGTCCTCCATGGTCAGGACGATCGCGAGGACCTCAAGCTTCTCATTCAGCCTTTCGCGGACGGCCTCGATCGTGGCCAGCAGCTGGGCCAGGCCCTCGAGCGCGTAGTACTCGCACTGCACGGGAACGACGACCCCGTCGCCTGCGGCGAGGGCGTTTACGGTCAGCAGGCCCAGTGACGGAGGGCAGTCGACGATGATCGTGTCGTAGTCGACGCCGCGGAGCGCCTGGCGGAGGCGGAACTCGCGCGCCATCAGCGGCACGAGCTCGACCTCGGCGCCGGCCATATCCGGGCCGGACGGCAGAAGATCCAGGCCCGCAAGATCGGTGGCTACGACCGCCTCGGCGAGGGGGCGCTCTTTAAGCAGTACGCCATAGATGCCATTCGCCCGCTCCTTGCTGATTCCCAAGCCGCTCGTGGCATTCGCCTGCGGGTCAAGGTCGACGATCAGGACTCTTTCGCCGCGCTGGACCATGGCGGCGCCGAGGCTGATTGCGGTCGTCGTCTTCCCCACTCCACCCTTCTGATTACTCACCACGAGGACCGTCATTCTGCCCCCTGTCACACGTGAAACATGGGCTCCGAAACTATGGAAAACTGGGCACCAAATCGAGCCCGTTACCTCGTCCAATTGTATCCGAAACGCACTTGCGCCGTCTCGTATCAGTTCCTGCGCATCCTGCGTTAAGACACTCTCCGCGCTCTACGAGCGGATGGTTGTAGGCAAGACCGTCGCATGTGCGCGAAAGGCAGCACGGGACGCATGGGCCTGCCCGATAATTCCGCTCGGGATGGGAGCTCGCTGGAGCGTAACCACAAAACGCGGCGTCGTGGTGGCATTTGCCGCGCTCGCGATCCTGCTTCTCTGGCGCGCGGGAGACGTGGTCCAGCCGTTCATCTGGGCGCTCGTCGTGGCGTACGTTCTGCTACCACTTGTGGGCGCGCTGGAACGGCGGTTCACCCTGCCGCGGACTCTGGCGGCGCTTGCCGTCTTCGTGGCCCTCCTTGCAATCATTTTTGTTGGCGGACGGCTGGTGATACCGCGGATCGCGGAGAACGCCGGCGACCTGCAGAAGAACTGGCCCGTCTTGCTGGCGAACGTGCAGGTCACCATCGCCAACACCTTCAACCAGGTCGGGCTGGGGGATCTGGTGAACGTCATCGGCCTGAATGTCGACGACATCGAGCGACAGATCGCGGCGATGGCCCAGCGAACGGCGCTCCCGTTCGCGGTCGCCGTCGGTCACTTCCTGCTGGAGTTCCTGATCTTCCTCATCGCGACGTTCCTCCTCTTGAGGGACGCGCCGCGGCTGTACACGTTCGTCCGGCGCAATCTGCCCGGGCGTCAGCGCCGCGAGCTGTTGCAGGTGCTTGGTGAGACGAACGTGATGCTCGGTCGCTACATCCGCGGGCAGATGTTCCTAGTGCTCCTGATGTCGACGGTCACCACGATCGCGCTCACGCTGCTCGGGGTGCCGTACAGCGTCCTGCTTGGGGTCCTCACCGGTCTGCTGGAGACGATCCCGTTCGTCGGGCCGATCACCGCGGGCGCGATCGCCTGCCTGGTGGCGCTCGGGAATCCGAATCCGTTCGGCTGGTCACAGCTCGTGTACGTGGCTGTGGTCGCGGTCATGTACACGATCCTTCGCCACGCCGAGGACTACCTCGTCATACCGACGGTGATCGGACGTGCCGTTCGGCTGCACCCCGCGATCGTCATCTTCTCGCTGCTCACCGGTGGTGCGGTCTTCGGCCTGCTCGGCATCATCCTCGCCGTGCCGTTCGCCGCCACGCTGCGGCTGGTCTTGATCTACGTGGGTGCGAAGCTCCGCGACGAGGACCCGTTCCCGCAGCTCGAGGTGGAGCTCGCCGAGGCGACGGAGACGGCCGGGGATCTCGTCGACGCGGCGCGCGTTACCGGCAGAGCCCATCCTTAGAACTGCCTCCGCGTAGCGTCGTGGCGGCCGGCGCGTTCCGCCACAAGAGGAGGGCGCCTTGCGCTTCGCGCTCGCTATAGCCATCCCACTCGCGGCGGCGCTCCTTCAAGGATCGGTGGTGCCGCTCGTGTCCATCGCCGGCGCGCGCCCCAACCTCCCCGTGCTGGTGGCCGCCTCGTGGTCGGTCGCCGCGGGAGCGCGCCAGGCCGTCTGGTGGGCCTTCGTTGGCGGTCTCGCGGCCGATCTGCTGTCCGGCGGCCCACTCGGCGCGCTTGCGCTTGCATCCCTCGTCCCGGTGGCGGCGGTCGGGCTGGGGGAGACCACTGGGCGGCCCCGCTCCGTGATCGGAGGCGCCCTGCTCGTCGGAGTCGCGACGCTCGGCGCGGGTCTCCTGTATCTGCTGATCCTCCTCGTCGTCGGCCAGCCCCTCGCGGACCCGGTGCTCCTCGCCGGCGGCGCCGCGGCGGGCGCGATCTACAACGGCGTGCTCGCGATCGCTACCTATCCGATCGCCCGGACCATGAGTCAAGGCACCGAGAAGCAGGCATCCTTCGGACTGTGAGAAGTGCGTCGCGCGACTTCATCCGGCCCAATCGCTTCATCGCGATGGCGATGGTCGTCGTACTGGTCTTCACCGGACTCACCGTGCGCCTCTGGGATCTGCAGGTCACGAGTGGAACCCACTACCGCGACCTTGCCGAGCAGAATCGCGTGCTGCGACTGGCGGTCGAAGCGGAACGGGGCACGATCGTCGACCGCAACGGCAAGGTGCTCGCGCGGAATCTTCCTGGCTTCGCGGTGACGGTCATCCCGGTCGACGTTCCGCGCGCCAAACAGGTTGAGCTCGCGACGCGCCTGGGCGCGCTCATCGCCCGCGATCCGAAGGACGTGAGCGAGGCGATCAACGTGCAGCGCGCGCGCAATCCCTACGAACCCGTGAAGATCTCGCTCCGGCCCGTCGCGCGCGACGTCGCGCTGCTGCTCACCGAGCGCGGCGAGATGTTCCCGGGCGTGCGCGTCGAAGCCGAATCGATCCGCTCCTATGCGGACGCGGTGCTGTACTCGCCGCTCCTCGGGTACGTCGGACCGGTCACCGAGGAGGAATTCGCCGCGCTTCGCGACAAGGGCTATCTGCAGACCGACCTCATCGGCCGGACCGGGCTGGAGTACGAGTACGAGGAGTGGCTGCGCGGCCAGTACGGGTGGCGCGAGATCGAACGCGATGCGGCGCAGCGCGAGATCAAGCAGCTCGCATACTCGTCGCCGACGACGGGCAACAGCGTCGTGCTCACGATCGACGACCGTCTACAGAAGCTGATCGAGTCGGAGCTCAAGAAGGGCGTCGACCAGGACCTGTTCACGCAGGCCGTCGGCATCGCGATGAACCCGCAGAACGGCGAGATCCTCGCGATGTATTCGAATCCGGGCTATGACAACAACTGGTTCATCAACGGCATCACGCCGGAGCAGATGGCGCAGCTGAACGGCGACGACCGCCACCCGCTGGTGAACAAGGCGATCGGCGATATCTATCCGCCGGGATCGACGTTCAAGATGGTCACCGGCCTGTCGGCGCTCAACGAGGGGGTCGCGAACCGCAACACGATCGTCAACGTGACCTCGAACGTGCTGAGCGTCGGCGGCTTCAACTTCTACGACTGGCGCGCGCACGGGTCGCTCGACTTCGTGAACGGCTTCGCTCACTCGAGCGACATCTACTTCTATACGCTCGGTGGCGGCAACCCGAACACCGGTCGAGCCGGCGTCGGGCCCGAGGCGATCTTCAAATACGGCAGCGAGCTCGGGTTCGGCGCGAGGACGGGCATCGATCTTCCAGGCGAAGCGACGGGGATCATGCCGAGCCCGGAGTGGAAGCAGCAGGCGTTCGACGAGGCGTGGACGATCGGGAACACGTATCACGAGTCCATCGGGCAGGGCTTCGTCGCCGTGACGCCGCTCCAGCTACTGAACGCGTACGCGATCGTGGCGAACGGCGGCACCTTCTATCAGCCGCATCTCCTGAAAGAGGTGGTGGGTCCGCAGGGCAAGGTCGTCTTCACCCAGCAGCCGAAGGTCGTGCGCAAGGTCGACATCAAGCCCGAGAACCTCACGCTCCTCCGCGAGTCGGCGCGTCGTGTCGTCACCATCGGGCACGCGTTCATGCCGAACGCGAAGCTGCCGATCGCCGGCAAGACCGGCACCGCCGAATTCGGCTCGTCGGCCGGCAAAGACACCGCCGGCCGCAACAAGCTTGGCTTCCACAACTGGTTCGTGTCGTTCCTGCCGAAGGCGGACAACACCGACCCGACCGCCGAGATCGCGATGGTCATCTTCACCTTCGACTCGAGCCGCTCGCTCTGCGAGAACTGCTTCAACCCTGCGGTGGGGATGACCCAGCGGATCCTCGAGTCCTACGTGCTCGGTGCGAAGCCGTGAGCGTCAAAACGCTGGAGATGCGGCGCTCCTCGGCGTCGCCACTGCATGACCGTCCCCACGAGCGCCGTCTCGACCAGGTCGATCCGTACCTGCTGATCGCCACGCTGCTCCTCATCGGCTACGGGCTCGTCATGACCTACGCGGTCACGGTCGAGTCGCGGACGCTCACGGGCGATCCGATGCAGTTCGTCATCCGTGGCGCGCTCTGGGCCGCGATCGGGATCGCGGTCATGGTGGTCGTCGCGATGTTCGACTACGCCTGGCTCGGCACGTTCGCTCCACTCGTGTACCTCGTCATGCTCGGCCTGCTCGGGGTCGTGCTCGTGATCGGGACGTCGTCGCTCGGTGCGCAGCGCTCGGTGAACTTCGGTGGTCTCTCGTTCCAGTTCAGCGAGGTCGCGAAGGTCCTCATGATCGTCGTGCTCGCGAAGTTCTTCGCCGACCGCGGCGACAAGATCGGCTCGCCGCTGACGATCCTCGGCGCGCTCGTCTTCCTCGGACCCGCGGTGCTCCTGGTCTACCGCCAGCCTGACCTCGGCACGAGTCTGGTGTTCGTCGCGATCTTCTTCGGCATGGCCTTCATGGCCGGCGCGCGTCTCTGGCAGCTCGTCGGGATCATCGCGATCGCCGGGGCTGCGATGCCGGCGATCTGGAGCTTCCTGAAGCCGTACCAGCAGGCGCGCCTCACCGCGTTCATGGATCCCTACGCGGACCCGCAGGGCGCGGGCTGGAACATCATCCAGTCGCTCATCGCCGTCGGCTCAGGTGGCCCGACCGGCAAGGGCCTCACGGCCGGCACCCAGTCGCCGCTCGGATATCTCCCGATCGCCGAGTCTGACTTCGTCTTCGCGGGCCTGGCCGAAGATCTCGGCTTCATGGGCGCGGTGATCCTCTTCGCGCTCTACATCCTGCTGCTCTTCGCCGCGCTCCGCGTCGCGTTCCGCGCGCGCGACCCGTTCGGCATGCTCCTCGCGTCGGGCGTCGTCGCGATGCTCGTGTTCCAGATCGTGGTGAACGTCGGCATGGCGATCTCGCTGATGCCGGTGACGGGTATCCCGCTCCCGTTCATCTCTCACGGTGGAAGCTCACTCGTGTCGATCTGCTTCGCGCTCGGCGTGCTGCAGTCCGTCGCGATGCGACGTCCGGGAGCCGAGATCGGCTAGCGGAGCGCGAGCCTTCCGATCGCCGGCGGCAACGACGTCGCCGGATCGGGCACCGCGTAGAACGGACCGCGCGGATCGAAGAGGGCATCGCCGGCGCTGATGAGACGCCGGACCTCGTCGCGCCACTCCCTCACGAGCGCGCGCAGGTCGTGGGGCAGGAGGATGAGCTGGTGCTCGTCCTTCTCGGTCACGACGCCGGAAGCGTCGATCATCACGTCGAGGAACAGATCGAAGAACTCGATGAGTCGCGGCTCGACGCGGACCCGATGGGCGATGTCGATGTAGTAGCGCTTGTCGTCAGCGGGTCCGTGGCATGCGATGGTGAATTGCCGCTCCGGATGAAAGAGGCTGACGCCGTCGGTGCGCGCGGTCCAACCGCCGAGGGGATTGGACCACTCGGTGCCCGCCGGTTGGTAGACACGTGACCATCCGCGCACCGGGGGGAGCGCATAGCCGCGGCGGCTCTGCCAGATCGAGCCGTCAGGGATGCGTTTGTCGACGCGGATCAGCGGGTACATCCGCCTATACTTTGACCCGAAAGGCCGCGATCGGGAGCATTACGCGGAACCCCTGACCAAAGAGAGCCGGCGGCTGGTGCGAGCCGGTGTCGGGAACGCGGAACTCGCCCGGGAGCCGCGAGCGTGAGTCGCAAGAGCTAGCGCTCGCCGGGGTCACGACCCGTTATCACCGTGCTCGAGCGGAGAGCGATCGGGGCTGTGGCGCAGTGGGAGCGCATCACACTGGCAGTGTGGGGGTCGCGGGTTCGAATCCCGCCAGCTCCACCGAAAGCTCTCAACGAGGGGTGGTACCGCGGAAGTCGCCTTCCGTCCCCTAGTCCGGCAATAGCCGGCGGGGCGGAGGGCGTTTTCTATTCGGGCGAAAGGAGGCGCGACATGGCAGTGGCGAAACCGCGGATCGACCGTTACGAGCCGGCGATCATCGAACCGAAGTGGCAGGAAGAGTGGGTGCGCTCCGGCCTTCACGACACGCCGGACGACAGTGCGCTGCCGAACTTTTACTTCCTGACAATGTTCCCGTACCCGTCGGGCGAGATCCACGTCGGTCACTGGTACGCATTCGCGCCGCCGGACGCCGCAGCGCGCTTCCTGCGTATGCGCGGCCACAACGTGCTGTTCCC
>JBDUCG010000084.1:0-7037 GCA_040003565.1 Chloroflexota bacterium
AGAGATGGACCTTTTCGAGAAACAGGCCCAACTCCAGACGCTCTTTCAGACGAGCCCGGTCGACGCTGCCTACGGCCAGGGCACCCCCGCGGCACGCAAGCTGGCCGGCGCGTTCTCCGACCAGAGCGTCGGCCTCCTCCTCCTGGACAAGGTCAAGACCAACGAGTTCTTCGACTACCAGGTGTATTTCGTCAGCGAGCTCTCGAAGGCGCTCGAGACCGAGGGCCTCGATGTGGTGATCCTCAACCAGGCCTCGCTCCTCCAGCGCGCGCAGGTCATCCGTAGCTGGAGCCTGCTGTTCCAGCGCGATCACAAGCGCCGGGTCCAGTGGGAGGCGCGCGCGGTCATGGAGTACCTCGAGTTCCAGAAGTACGACGACATCCAGAGCAAGGCGCTCGCGGAGCGCACCAAGGGCGAGCGTTTCGCGATCGACGCCGAGTACGTCTTCGCGCGTCTCGCGCGCCTGCGCGAGTACACCCAGCTCCTCTCCGACCTGCGCCCGATCGAGCGCACCAAGTTCCGCTCGGATCCCAAGCTCTACGGTCTCGCGCAGTGGTATCTGCAGCAGGCGGTCGAGCTCCTCTTCGGAACGGGCGCGTATCTGGTGATGGCGCTCGCGCTGCCGAAGCCCGAGGCCTACCACGACATCCTCGACGCGATCGGCAAGCACGGGATCATCGATAAGCAGCTCGCGTATCGCCTCGAGCATCTCGCGAGCCTGCGCAACCTGCTCGCGTACGACCGCGAGCAGACCGACATCGACGAGGTCTACACCCAGGTCCAAACTCGCGTCCCCGATCTGCTCGCCTTTGCCGATCAGATCGAACGCTTCATCGGAGCCGACGCCGCGGCATGAGCTCGTCCCCGATGCTCACGGGGGCGGAAACGGCGCAGCCTAATCTGGACATCCTCACCGAGGTCGGCCTCACACCCTTTGAGGGCGCGCGCGTGCGCGAGCTCGTCGGGCGCGAGCCGAACGCGCTCGAGTGGGCGATGTTCGGCGCGATGTGGAGCGAGCACTGCGCGTACAAGCATTCGAAGAAGCTGCTCCGCACGCTGCCCACGAAGGGCGCGCGCGTCGCTCTCGGTCCCGGCGAGAACGCCGGCGCAGTCGATCTCGGCGACGGGCTCCTCTGCGCGTTCAAGGTCGAGAGCCACAACCATCCCTCGGCGGTCGAGCCCTATCAGGGCGCGGCCACCGGCGTCGGCGGGATCCTGCGCGACGTCTTCGCCATGGGCGCGCGTCCCGTCGCCGTGCTCAATGCCCTCTTCTTCGGACCGCCGAACGCGCCCCGCGCGCGTCGCCTGCTCTCCGGTGTCGTCGGCGGCATCTCCTATTACGGGAACTGCGTCGGGATCCCGGACGTCGGCGGTCACGTCTCGTTCGAGACCTGCTACCTCGAGAACCCGCTGGTGAACGCGATGTGCGTCGGTCTCGTGCGCCGCGATCGGCTCTCGCGCGCGAACACGGCGCGGCCGGGCAGCGCCGTCTACCTGGTCGGTTCGGACACCGGCCGTGACGGGATCGCCGGCGCGTCGCTGCTCGCGAGCTTCGAGCTCGGCGCGCAGGACGACGCCAAGCGGCCATCCGTGCAGGTGGGGAACCCCTTCCTCGAGAAGCTGCTGATGGAAGCGACCTTGGAGCTGGTCGAGGCGGACGCGGTCGAAGCCGTGCAAGACCTCGGGGCCGCCGGCCTCACCTGCGCCTCGAGCGAGCTGGCCGCGCGAAGCGGTGTCGGCATGCGTATCGATGTTGATAAGGTGCCGCGCCGAGCGCAGCGGATGACGCCCTATGAAGTGATGCTCAGCGAGTCACAGGAGCGGATGCTCGTGATCGCAAGACCAGGACGCGAAGCCGACGTCGAGCGCGTGTTCCGCCAATGGGAGCTGCACGGAGTACGGATCGGAGAAGTCACCCAAGACAAGGTGCTGACCATCTGGAGCGGCGATGAGATCGTCGCGACGCTGCCGCCGGAGCTGCTGGCAGACGAAGCCCCCGAGTACGACATCACAGAGTGGATGAAGCCACCGGGAGGCCGCGCCGAGGTCGAGGGAGCGATCGAGAGCGAACCCGACCGAGGCAACGTCGGCGGCGTCGCGGAAATGGCCCAACAGCCGCTTCATAAGATCGGACTCGAGCTCCTCGACCTGCTCAGCTCACCGGCGATCGCGTCGCGAGCAGTCATCTATCGAACGTACGACCAGATGGTCGGCACCGACACCGTCCTGGGCCCGGGTGCCGACGCCGCTGTGCTCCGTATCAAAGGACGGAACGACGGCATCGCCATCGCGATCGACGCGCAGCCGCGGGTCGCGGCGCTCGACCCGTTCGTCGGCGCCGCGTCCGCTGTCGCCGAAGCGCTGCGGAACATCGTCTGCGTCGGCGCGACCCCGCTCGCCATCACCGACTGCCTCAACCTCGGCAACCCCGAGCGCCCCGAGGGCGCATGGCAGCTCGAACGAACGATCGCCGGCATCTCCGCCGCATGCGAAGCGCTCGGCGTTCCGGTCGTATCGGGCAACGTGTCGCTGTACAACGCGACGCGCGGCGCGGACATCTGGCCGACCGCGGTCATCGGCGCCGTCGGCCAACTGGGCGACGTCACGCGCCACATCCCGGTCACGACCGGGCGATCTGGCGACGTCGTGATGCTCGCCGGCAGCGCGCAGGTCTCCATCGGCGCCTCCGCGTACGGCGCGCTGATCGGCGCTCACGAGGGCCCGGTGGCGATCGACCTCGCCCTTGAGGCGCGGCTGCAGCGTTTCGTCCTCGCGGCCCACGCCACCGGTGCGGTGCGCGCGGCGCACGATCGCGCGGAGGGCGGGCTGGCGGTCGCGCTGGCCGAGCTCGCGCTGCGCGACCGGATCGGGATGAAAGTGACCCTTCCGGCCGTTCGCGGCATCGATAAGCGCGTTGCTCTGTTCGGTGAAGGTCCGTCTGGCGTCGTGCTCGTTCTGGGTCCATCCTTTGAGACGCCCCTACGCGCGCTTGCGGACCAGCACGGCGTACCGGTCTGGACGCTCGGGAAGATCGGCGGCGATCTGCTCGAGATCGCGCCCGTACTGGGCGTGCCGGTCGCGGCGCTCGTCGAAGCGCACGGTCAGGGTCTCGCGCTCGCGCTGGGGAGGGAGGTCTAGCCATGTGTGGCGTCTGCGGCATCTGGAGCCCACGCGAGCAGGCCACCGCCGACCCGGCTGAGGCCGCCCGGCTGATGTTCTTCTCCTTATATGCGCTGCAGCACCGCGGGCAGGAGTCCGCGGGCATCGCCGCGACCGACGGGCGCGATCTGCGCGTGGTCCGGCGCATGGGCCTCGTCGGCCAGGTCTTCAGCGAGCCGGACCTCGGCGTGCTGACCGGGCGCGCCGCGATGGGTCACACCCGCTACTCGACGACCGGCGCCTCGAAGATCCAGAACGCGCAGCCCTTCACGGTGCGCGCCGACGGGCTCGGCGAGCTCGCGATCGGGCATAACGGCAACTGCATCAACGCGCGCGAGATACGCGACACGCTCGCCGACGACGGCGTGCATTTCGTGACGTCGTCGGACACCGAGGTCGTCGCGCAGGCGATCGTCCACGCGAGCGGCACGAGCTGGGACGAGCGGATCGTTCGCGCGCTGCCGACGCTCGTTGGCGCGTGGTCGCTTGTCCTGCTCACGCCGACCGCGCTCTACGCGATCCGCGATCCCTTCGGCGTGCGGCCGCTGTGCCTCGGCCGCAAGGGCAGCTCCTGGCTGGTCGCGAGCGAGACGAGCGCGTTCGACACGATCGGCGCGCAGTTCCTGCGCGACGTCGCTCCGGGCGAGGTGCTGCGCATCGACGACCGCGGCCCGGTCACGATCGCCGACCTCTCGTCAAACGAGCGCCGTGGCCTCTGCATCTTCGAGCACGTGTATCTCGCCTCCGCCTCGAGCCGGCTCGGTGGCGTCTCGGTCTACGCGACGCGCGAGCGCATGGGCGAGATCCTCGCCGACGAGCACCCCGCGCTCGCCGATGTGGTCATCCCCGTTCCGGACAGCGCGATCCCGGCGGCCGTGGGTTACGCGCGGCGAAGCGGGATCCCTTTCCAGGAGGGGCTCATCAAGAACCGCTACATCGGCCGCACGTTCATCCAGCCCTCGGACGAGCTGCGCCGCCACAACGTCGCGCTCAAATACAACGCGCTGTCCGACGTGCTCGAGGGCAAGCGCATCGTCGTGGTGGACGACTCGATCGTGCGCGGCAACACCAGCGGCCCGATCGTCGACCTGCTCCGCCGGAACGGCGCGAAGGAAGTGCACATGCGCATCTGCTCGCCGCCGATCCAGCATCAGTGCTTCTTCGGCGTCGACATGGCGCGCCGCAGCGAGCTCATCGGCGCGCGCCTCGACATCGAGGGCATCCGCCGTCACATCGGCGCGGACACGCTCGGCTACCTCTCGCTCGAAGGCATGGTCGCCGCCACCGGCGGGACGCGCGAAGAACACTGCACGGCGTGCTTCACGGGCGACTACCTCGTGCCGGTGCAGCTGGAGCTCGAAAAGGGCGTCCTCGAGAGCGAGCCGGCGTGACCGGACTCACGTACCGCGCGACGGGTGTCGATCCGACGCGCGCGGAGCGATCGCTCGCGCAGGTTCGCGAGCGCATCGCGCGCACGAAGACGCCCGAGGTCATCGGCGACATCGGCGCGTTCGGCGGACTCTTCGCCTCGCCCGGGGCGGACCGTGTCCTGGTCGCGACGACGGACGGTGTCGGAACGAAGCTCGAGATCGCGCGGCTGCTCGATCGGCACGAGGTCATCGGAACGGACCTGGTCCACCACTGCGTGAACGACGCGATGGCGATGGGCGCCGAGCCGCTCTTCTTCCTCGATTACTTCTCGACGTCGCGCATCGATCCAGCGGTCTTCGCGCGGGTCGTCGGCGCGATGGCCGACGCGTGCGCCGCGCACGGCTGCGCGCTGCTCGGTGGTGAGACGGCGGAGATGCCCGGCATGTACGCCCCCGGCGCGTACGACGTCGCGGGCTTCCTCGTCGGCATGGTCGCGCGCGACGCGATCCTGCGGCCCGACTCGGTGCGCGAGGGCGACGTCTGTATCGGGCTGCCGTCGAACGGCCTTCACACCAATGGGTACACGCTCGCGCGGGCGATCGCGGCACGCGTCGCCGGCGCGCAGGGCCGCGACATCCGCGATGCGCTCACGACGCCGCACCCGGGCCTGGGCGGCGGTTCCCTCGGCGACGCGCTCCTCCAGCCGCACACCAGCTATCTGAAACAATTCCGCGCGCTCGCCGCCGCGACGCACGTGCGCTCCATCGCGCATCTCACCGGCGGCGGATGGGAGGGCAACCTTCCACGCGCGCTGCCCGCGGGCCTCGGCGCGGTGATCGACCGCGGCGCCTGGGAGGTCCCGGCGATCTTCCGCGTCCTCGCGGAGCTCGGGACCGTCCCCGAGGTCGATCAGTGGGACACGTGGAACATGGGCATCGGGCTCGTCGTCATGGTCCCCGAGGCCGACGCCGGTGCGGCGCTGCGCTCGGTATCTGGTGCGGTGCAGATCGGCCGCATCGAGGCCGCGAGCGGCCCGCGCCGGGTGCGCTGGGCATGACGCTCTCCGTCGGTGTGCTCGTATCGGGCCGCGGGACGAATCTGCAGGCGATCCTCGATGCCTGCGCGAGCGGCAATCTTCCCGCGCGCGTCGTCTTCGTCGCGTCGAACCGCGACGGCGTGCCGGCGCTGATCCGCGCGAAGCGCGCCGGCGTGCAGAGTGGGGCGTTCACGATCGAAGGGCACGGCACGCGCGCCGCGGCGCAGAACGCGATGGCCGACGCCCTCGTGCGTTCCGGGACGCGACTCGTGGTGCTCGCCGGGTTCGACCACATCCTCACGCCGGGCTTCTTCGTGAAGCTCGCGGGGGTGCCGATCATCAACGTCCATCCCGCGCTCCTGCCGCTCTTCGGGGGGAAGGGCATGCATGGAGACCGGGTGCATGAGGCCGTGCTTGCTGCGGGAGCTTCGGAGTCAGGAGTGACGGTGCACCGGGTCCATCCGGACACGGTCGATCTGGGTGAGGTCGTCGTGCAGCGGCGCGTTCAGGTCCAGCCCGGCGACGACGTTCCCGCCCTCTCTGCGCGCGTCCTTGCCGAAGAGCACAAGGCCATCGTCGACGCGATCCGGACCTTTGCCGCCTAGCGCACCGCCGAGCGGCGCGCGGTCAGCGGCCGGAGATGAGCGTCGAGATGGTCGCGAAGGTCGCGAGGTCGAGAGTGATCGCGGTCACGACGGCGATGACGACCCGCATGAAGTGCAGCGCCGGCGTCGCCTGTGATACGACCGGCTTCGTGACCGTCACGAAGCTGTAGTTCTGACGACGCGTTGCGTGACCTGCGCTCATGACTTCCCCCAAGCCCTCACCTCACCGATCCCCACCGATGAGGTCCACCCTGCCGTGGCTCAGGTTGGACCCCGCCGGCACATCGGGGCAATAGCCTCCCGCGAGCGAGTGGTACTGGTACTTCGCGCCGCGGCTGAACGCGCACTGAATAAACTGGACACATGCCCGATCCGATCCACGAAAGAGAGCATGTGGTGACCGCGCTGCGCGCGGCGGCGGCCGCGGCGGAGCGCTATCTCTCGACGATCGATTCGGATCTCGTCCGGCGCCCCGGTGCGGACGCCGCCGCCATGTCACTTCGCGCGACATTCCCCGAGGACGGCGACGGCGCGCTCGTCGCGATCGACGAGCTCGTTCGCGCATCGGACGGCGCTCTGCGTGCATCCGGCCCGCGTTTCTTCCACTGGGTCATCGGCGGGACGACGCCCGCCGCACTCGCTGCGGACTGGCTCACGTCCGCGTTCGATCAGAACGCGGCTGCGTACGACTCGACGCCGCTCGGCGCACGCTGTGAGGAGATCGCCATCGAGTGGCTCAAGGATCTCTTCGAGCTTCCCTCGTCGTGGGGTGGCGTGCTCACGACCGGCGCGACGATGGCGAACTACACCGCGCTCGCAGCGGCACGGCGCTGGTGGGCGCAGCGCCACGGCGTCGATGTCGACAC
>JBDUCG010000085.1:0-7007 GCA_040003565.1 Chloroflexota bacterium
GAGGCTCGCCACATCGCGCCGTTCATCGGCATCGTGCGCGATCAGGGCGAGGGCCGCGTGCGCGTCGACCGCGACGGCGAGCCGATCGTCGACTACGCGTGTGGCGCTCACGACCGCCGCCGTCTGGTGAACGCGATGAAAGAATGCGCGCGCATCCACGCCGCGGCGGGCGCGCGCCGCGTGTTCACGCTGCACACGCCGCCGCTCGAGTACTCGGGCGGCCCGATCGGGTCTTTCCTCTCTGAGATCGAGCGCCGCGGGGTCGTTCCCAATCGCGTCGCGCTCTTCTCGGCGCACCAGATGTCGAGCTGCCGGATCGGCGTTGACCCTGCGACGTCCGTCGCCGACCCGGACGCACAGGTGCGCGGTGCGCGCGGCCTCTACGTGACCGACGCGAGCGCGTTCCCGAACGCCGCCGGGGTGAATCCCATGCTCACCGTCATGGCCCTCGCGCGGCGCACGGCGTCGCGGATGGCCGGCGCCTCCTAGACTCGGACGTAAGCCACACAGGGGAGAAGATCGATGGAGCTGAGTTCCGGCGACGCCGCCCCCAAATTCGCACTGACCGATGAGAACGGGAAGCTCGTGTCGACCGACGCGATGAGCGGGAAGAAGTACGTCGTGTACTTCTATCCGAAGGACGACACACCGGGGTGCACCGTCGAGGCCTGCGCGTTCAACGACAACCTGAACCAGTTCCAGTCGCTCGGCGTCCCGGTCCTCGGCGTCTCGCGCGACGACGCGGCGTCACACCGCGCGTTCCAGGAGAAGTTCTCGCTCAAGTTCCCGCTGCTCAGCGATCCCGATCGCAAAGCGCATGACGCGTACGGCGCCTGGGGCGAGCGGCCGGGACGCGGCGAAGGCGTGATCCGCTCGACGTTCCTCGTCGACGAGCGCGGGAACATTAAGAAGGCCTGGTACGGCGTCAAACCGGAGGGCCACGCCAAGGAAGTGCTCGAGGCGCTGAAGAGCTAGGCGTTTGGCGCAAGACCGAACCAGGGGCACTCCCAGCCGGTACGCTGTGGGACGATGAAGACGTACCGGCCGCCCACCTCGAACGAAGCGGTCCTGCGGCGCGGAGACTTCATCGCGCCGGTGCTGCACGAGATCCGCAAGGTGATCGTCGGGCAGGACTATCTCGTGAACCGGCTCCTGCTCGGCCTCCTCTGTAACGGCCATCTGCTCATCGAGGGCGTGCCCGGTCTCGCGAAGACGCTCGCGGTGAAGACGCTGTCCGACACGATCGAGGCGAGCTTCAAGCGCATCCAGTTCACACCGGACCTGCTGCCGGCGGACCTCAACGGCACCATGATCTACAACCCCGCCGACCAGACCTTCCGGCCGCGTCTTGGCCCGATCTTCACCGACATCCTGCTCGCCGACGAGGTCAACCGAGCGCCCCCGAAGGTGCAGAGCGCGCTCCTCGAGGCGATGCAGGAAAAGCAGGTGAGCATCGGAGGGACCACGCACCCGCTCGGTGAGCTGTTCATGGTCCTCGCCACGCAGAATCCGATCGAGCACGAGGGAACGTATCGCCTGCCGGAGGCGCAGGTCGACCGCTTCATGATGAAGGTGGTCATCGGCTATCCGTCGCAGCAGGAAGAACGCGAGATCATGGACCGGCAGACGATCGGCGAGGTCCCGCAGGTCCGCCGCGTCGCCACGCCCAAGGCGGTCCTCGATGCGCGCGCCGCGGTGAAGCAGATCCACATGGAAGACTCGCTCAAGGACTACGTCGTGCGCATCGTGTTCGCGACGCGCGAGCCCGACCAATTCGGACTGAGCGAGCTGAAGCCGCTCATCGCCTACGGCGTCTCGCCCCGCGCGTCCATCTTCATCTCACTCGCGGCGCGCGCGAACGCGTTCCTCGAAGGGCGCGACTACGTGCTACCGGACGACGTCAAGGCCGTCGCGCCCGACGTGATGCGTCACCGTCTCATCGTCACCTATCAGGCGGAGGCAGAGGAGGTCACGCCCGAGTCCGTCATCGCGAAGGTGCTGGACAAGGTCCCGCTCCCCTGACCGTGATCGCCACCACGCGTGCCCACGCCCGCGTCCGGAGCGATCAGGCCCTTCCCGCGAACATGCTCCGCCGCATCCGCGCCGTCGAGATCAAAGCGCGGATCCTCGCCGACGAAGCGCTCCTGGGCACCTATCGCAGCGTGTTCCGCGGCTCGGGCCTCGAGTTCGAAGAGGTGCGCGAATACGAACCGGGCGACGACATCCGCAGCATCGACTGGAACGTGACCGCGCGGATGGGTACGCCGTACATCAAGAAGTTCCGCGAGGACCGCGAGCTCAACATCCTTCTTGCGGTCGACATCTCCGCGTCGTCCTGGTTCGGCTCGGTGGACCAGAGCAAACGCGACCTCGCGGCGGAAGTCGCCGCGCTGCTGGCCATGACCGCGATGCGCAGCCACGACCGCGTCGGGCTGCTGCGTTTCGCGGAGGGTCTTCAGGAGTGGATGCCGTCGCGACGCGGCCGCGAGCACCTGCTCCAGGTGATCCGCGAGCTCCTGTTCGCGCCGCCGCGGCGGGTACGCACCGAGATGACCGACGCCGCGCGTTTCCTCACGAACGTGACCAAGAAGCGCAGCGTGGTCTTCCTGATCTCCGACTTCCTGGACGTCGGCCTGGTCGACGATCCGGCGCTGCGCATGCTCGGCCGGAAACATGACGTGATCGCGCTGGTGCTCAACGATCCGCGCGAGCTCGACTTGCCGAACGTGGGCGTCGTCGCGCTCGAGGACGCCGAGACTGGGCGCATCGCGAACATCGATACGAGCGACCGCAGGCTGCGCGATGAGTACGCCAGCGCGGCGCGGCGCCGGCGCACCGAGCGCCGGCAGACCCTGGCGCGCATGAACGTCGACAGCGTCGACCTGTACACGGACCGTCCCTTCGTTCCTGCCCTCATGGCGCTGTTCCACGCGCGGACCCGGCGCACATGAGGCGGCTCGCCGTCGCGCTCGCGCTCGTGTTCCCGCTTGCCGTCGCGAGCGTGGCCGCCGCCGCGGATCCGGTGAATGCGGCCGCGACGCTCGACCGCGCGACGATCACCGTCGGCGATCCCGCCGTTCTCACCGTGTACGCGGATGCGGAAGCTGGATACCAGGTCGGCGACCCTACGCTCGCCCACACCGTCGGCGCCCTCGAGGTGCTCGAGGTCCTTCCGTCGGGCCGATCCAGCAGGCCGGGCGGGATCTCGCGCTGGACGTTCCGCTACCGGGTCACCGCATGGGTCGTGGGTGACCTCTCAGTGCCGCCGATCGAGATCCCGTACAGCGGTCCGAACGGCACCAGCGGCGTCGCGATGACGACACCCGTCTCGCTACGCGTCGCGACGGTGATCAAGGACGGCGAGGACACGACCGACGTGAAGCCGCTCAAGCCGCAGCTCGACCTCCCGGAAGCGCTTGCCGCGAGGCTCGGCCGTGTCGCGCTCTTCGTCCTTGGCGCCGCGGCGTTCACCGCGCTGGCCGGTGTCATCTTTTGGTTGCTGCTGAGGCGCCGCGAGCGCACCGCGGCCGAAGAGCGCCTCACGCCGGTGCAGCGTGCGCTGCGCGAGCTCGACGCGCTCGCCGAACAGCGCCTGCCCGAAAAGGGAAAGACCGCCGAGCACTACGAGCTGCTCACCGCCAGCCTCCGCCGCTACGCGGTCCAGCGCTTCGGGATCGAGCCCGGCCGCACCACGCGCGAGCTTCGTGCGGCGCTCGAGCGCGCGGGCGTCGACCGCACGCAGGCCGGCGCGATCTACGACATCCTCCGCGAGGGCGACGAGGTCCGCTTCCGGCACCGGGTCCCGTACCCGGCGCACGCGCAGAACGCCGTGCGAGCGGCGCTCGAGGTCGTGCGCCGTGCGGCGACGGCCGAGGAATACGAGATCGCCGCGCTGAGGCCGCAATGAGCGCGCGCTTTCTCGGGACGGAGATCCGTTTCGACGCGCCGTGGGCGCTCGCGCTCCTCGCGGTGGTCGTCATCGCCGCGGCGCTCGAGCTCCGCCGCGAGCGCGGCGGCAGCGGTGGCGTGCTGTTCTCGTCGCTCGGCCTTGTTCCTCGGGCGCACGGCAGCTGGCGCGTGCGGCTGCGCTGGCTGCTCCTGCCGCTGCGCGTGCTCGCCGCGACGTCGCTCATCGTCGCGCTCGCTGCGCCTTCGGTCGTGCAGGCCGCGTTCGACGTGCCCGCCGAGGGCATCGACATCGTCGTCGTACTCGACACGTCCTCATCGATGACGACGCCCGACCTGGGGGGCCAGCCGCGCATCGAAGTCGTGAAGAAGGTGGTGCACGACTTCCTGGGCGGGCTCAAGAACGACCGTGTCGGGATCGTCATCTTCAGCGCCGAGTCGATGGTGCTCAGCCCGCTCACGCTCGACTACGCGGCGGCGCAGCGTCTGGTGGAACCAGTCGCGGCCGGCCGGCCGCTGCGCGATGGCACCGCGATCGGCACGGGCCTCGCGACAGGCCTCAACCTCGTCCGTGAGTCGACCGCGCGCGGCAAGGTCGCCATCCTCCTCACCGACGGGCAGAACAACGCCGGAGACGTGCAGCCGACGGATGCCGCGCAGATCGCGAAGCTGCTCGGCGTGCGCCTGTACACGATCGGAGCCGTCGCCGCGAGATCGCGCGGCGACGTCGACGAAGCGCTGATGAAGCGGATGAGCGAGCAGACCGGCGGCCTCTACTTCCGGGCGTCCGACGAGACCGCCCTGCGCGATGTCTACCGCGAGATCGAGACGCTCGAGAAGGCGCGCGTCGGCACGCGCGCGTTCATCTCCACCGAGGACGCCTCGCTGCCGTTCGCGGCCGCGGGGGCGGGCCTGCTCGCGCTGCAGTTCCTGCTTGCCCTCAGCGTGTTCCGGAGGACACCGTGATCGCTGGGGCGCTCGGCTTCGCGCGGCCCGAGATGCTCTTGCTGCTCGTGTGCGTGCCGCTCATCGGTGTGCTGGTGTGGCTCGCGTACCGCGCGCGCGTTCGCGCCCTGCGGTCGTTCGGTGGTACCGCCGCGCTCGTGTCGCGCAGCGGCGCGCGCTGGTGGCTCAAGATGGCGCTCACGCTCGTCGCGCTCGCGAGCCTGGTCATCGCGCTGGCCGGCCCGTACGTCGACCTGCGCGCGCGCTCTGCGCGCCGTCTCGGCGTGGACATCGTGCTCGCGGTCGACGTGTCGCAGAGCATGGCGGCGCGCGACGTCGAGCCGGATCGGCTGCGCGCGGCGCGCCACTTCGCCGAGGAGCTGGGACGCCAGATGGTCGGCAGCCGCGTCGCCCTCGTTCTCTTCGCCGGCCAGGGAACGCTGCGCTACCCATCCACGACGGACCCGCGGATCCTGGGCGAGGTCCTCGACAACTCGGGACGCGGCGTGAGGCTCACCCAGGGATCGTCGCTCCGGTCGGGCCTCGAGTCGTCGCTCGGCGCATTCCCGGCTGACCTCGACCCGCTGCGCCAGCGCGCGATCGTGCTCGTGTCCGACGGCGAGATCACCAACAGCGACGTGCCCGAGGCGCGTGAGCTGAAGGGGGCGCGCATCTTCGCCGTGGGCATCGGCACGACCGCGGGCGGCCAGATCCCGACGTACGACGCGAATAACGGAGTGTTCACCGGCTACCTACGCGACGCCGGTGGGGTCCCGATCCTCACGCATCTCGTCGAGGAGACGCTGCGATCCGTCGCGGACAAGGGCGGCGGCCGGTACTTCCAGTACGTCGGCAACGACGCCGTCATCGGCGATCTCGCGCGCGAGCTGCGCACGATGGAGGCCGTCCAGCCGCTCGACGATGCCGGCGCCGTCCCCGACGAGCGCTCCGCTCCGTTCATCGCGCTCGCCGTTGCGCTGCTCCTGCTCGAGTGGCTCATCTCCGATCGGCGTCCGATGCCCGCGCCGCGCGGCGCCGCGCGCCCGGAGGCACGACGCGGCCGTCGCATCCTCGGCATCGCCATCGGCTCCGCCAGCGTGTGGTCGATGGCCTGCGGCGACGCCGCGCTCTCCAACGAGAATGCGAACGGCCTGTTCGCTGCGGGCAACTACGCCGGAGCGCTCGCCGAGTACCGGGATCTTCAGGCGAGTGCGCCCGACTCGCCGGAGCTCGCCGTCAACGCCGCGAACGCGCTGTACAAGCTCGCGGAGTATCCGCGGGCGCTGCCCGAGTACGGCAAGGCGATCGAAGGAAAGGACCTGAAGCTCCGCGCGGTCGCGCAGTACGACCGCGGGAACACGCTCTTCCGCATGGGCCGCCTCGAGGACGCGCGGGACGCGTACCGCGAGGTGTTGCGTATCGACCCAAGCGATCGCGACGCCAAGTTCAACCTCGAGATCGTGCAGCGGATGCTCTCCAGTCGGCCGGGGCAGCCGGGTCAGCAGCCCGGCCAGGGACAGGGACAGCCCGGCAGCCCCAACCCCGGCGCGCAGGGACCGGCGCAGAGCGGCCAGCCCGCCCCGAGCGGCTCGCCGTCGCCGGGTCAGAGCACCGGGACCCCGCAGGAGCCGACCGGCGATCCCACGAACTCGAGCGATCCGAATGCCGAGCCCTCGCCGGCGCTGAAGCCCGCGCTCGACGACTTCCGACGTGGGCTCACGATCGACGATGCGCTGCGCGTCCTCGATGCGCTGCGCGGCGAGCAGCGCGGCGTCGGTACGTTGCTCGAGGGTCCACGCAAGGCCGCGGGCGGCGAGTACTAGAGCGCCGCGCTGCTAGATCTCGATCGTCTTCCCAATGCCTCGCTCGCGCGCCAGCCGTAGCACCAGGGCCGCAGCCGCGGCGTCCTCGACGGCGACACCCACCGATTTGTACAGCGTGAGCTGCGATGCGTCGGCGCGGCCGGTGCGCGTGCCGGACACGATCTCGCCGAGCTCGGCCTGAAAGTGTCCGGCCGTGACGAGGCCATCGCGGATCGGCCAGAGCAGGTCGTTCGATCCCCCCGGCGGCGGCGCGAGCGCCGCGGCGCGCGACTCGACGACGACGAGCGCTGCCGCGACCGTCTCGCCATCTACCTCACGGCCGGCGGTGTTGTA
>JBDUCG010000086.1:0-6991 GCA_040003565.1 Chloroflexota bacterium
TCGGCGAACACCTCGTCGAGCGAATTGATCGGGCCGACCGGCACGTTCGCCTCGCGCAGCCGCCGGACGACGTCGGCCTTCGTCAGCGCGCGGATCCGCCGCTCGATGATCGGGACGATCTCCTTCCGGTGCGCGACGCGCTTGGGATTGTCGGTGAAGCGCGCGTCTTCGAGGAGCTCCTCGAGATCGAGCGCGTGACAGAAGCGCTCGAAGAGCGCGTTGTTCGCGACGCCGACGTTCACGTGGCCGTCGCTCGCGCGGAATGTCTGGTACGGGACGATCGAGGAGTGCACGTTCCCTTCGGGCCGCGGCACTGTCCCATCGGCGAAGAAGCGCGCAGCTTGGCGCGAGAGCAGCGCGACCTGACCGCCGATCATCGTCGCGTCGATCACCTGGCCCTCGCCGGTGCGCTCTCGCGCGTAGAGGGCGGCGGCGATCGCGAACGCCGCGAACATCCCGGCGACCATATCCGCCTGCGGAACGCCGACCATCACCGGATCGCTCCCGGGCTCGCCGGTGAGACTCATGATCCCGCCCATCCCCTGCACGATGAGGTCGTACGCGGGCCACGCGCGACCTGGCCCGTCCTGGCCGAACCCGCTGATGTGGCAGAGGACGGCGCGCTTGTTGATGGCCCGCACCCGCTCGTCGGGAAAGCCCAGACGCGCGAGCGTCCCGGGGCTGAAGTTCTCGACCACGACGTCGCAGCGCTCGATGAGCCGCTCGAGCACGCGCTTGCCGTCGGGATTCTTGAGGTCGACCGTCACGCTGCGCTTGTTCCGATTGATCGAGAGGTAGTACGCGGAGACGCCCTTGATCGACGGTGGTGCCCACTGGCGCGTCTCGTCGCCCATTCCGGGCAGCTCGACCTTGATCACGTCGGCGCCGTGGTCCCCGAGCATGAGCGTGCAGTACGGACCCGCGAGCGCGCGCGTCAGGTCGAGAACGCGTATGCCATCGAGCGCGCCGCCTGGCGATCGCATCACGCGCGGAGAGTACCGTTGACAGGATGGCGGAGCTCCTTCCGCTCTTTCCGCTGACGACGGTCCTGTTCCCCGAGATGCTGCTGCCGCTGCACATCTTCGAGCCGCGTTACCGCCTGCTCGTAAAGCGCTGCATGGACGACGACCGCCCCTTCGGCATCGTCCTCATCCGTTCCGGACAGGACGTGGGCGCGACCGCCGAGCCGTACGCGATCGGGACCGAGGCCAAGATCATGGCCTTCTCGCCGCTCTCGGATGGGCGCTCGTACATCGTCGTGCGCGGCGGCCGCCGCTTCGCGATCGAGCAGACGCTGCCCGACGCGGAGCCCTATCTGGTCGGCCGCGTCCGCTACCTCGACGAGAGCGAGGGCGTGTCTGCGGCCGATCGGGCTGCGGTCGCGGTCGAGGCCTATGGCCAGTACATCGTCGCGGTCATGGCCGTGACCGAAGATGCCCGCGGCGACCGCGCGATCGTTGACGAGCTCGCCAGCGCCCCGCCGCGCGAAGCGGCGTATCGCATCGCCGCGAGCCTCGCGGTCGACGCGACCGAGCGGCAACGGCTCCTCGAGCTGCCCGGCGACGGGGAACGCCTCGAGGCGGAGAAGAACCTGCTCGAACGCGAGACGATGCTCCTTCGCGACCTCCTTGTGCGGCTCCGCGCGCACGGCGAGAGCAGAGAAACGCTGAACTAACCGAGCCCGTCGGCGAAGCGCACCACTCCAGCGGTGATCGTCGCCCGCACTCGCGCCTCGAGCAGCTCGTCCTCGGCGAGGCGCGCGAGATCGCGGTCGACGACCGTCGCGTCGCAGCGCATGCCGACGCGCAGGGTTCCCGCCTCGCGCTCCATCGACATCGCGTAGGCCGGACCCGCGGCGTAGCCCGCGAGCGCTTCCTCGAGCCTCAGGCGCTGTTCGGGATGCCACGCGTCGTCGTCCTGCGGCCGGCGCCGCGTCACGGCGGCGTGGATCCCGAGCAGCGGGTCGATCGGCTCGACCGGCGCATCCGAGCCGAACGCGAGGACGGCGTTGGTGCGGCGCAGCGTGCGCCAGGGATACGCGCGCGCGACGCGCGATGCGCCCCAGTAGCGATCCGCGAGATCGCGGTCGCTCGTCGCGTGGATCGGCTGCATCGACGCGATGATGCCGAGCGCGCCAAAGCGCGAGAGGTCGTCGGCGCGGACGAGCTGCACGTGCTCGATCTTCTGCCGCAGGGCGGGAGCGCTCGCGCGCGTCGGCTCGATCGCATCGAGCGCGACATGGACCGCCCGATCGCCGATGGCATGGATCGCGACGGCGATGCCCGCAGCGGCCGCGGCGGAGACATCGCGGGTCAGCTGATCCGGCTCGATCGTGAGGATGCCGCGATCGCGCGAGTTCTCGTACGGCTCCTCGAGGGCCGCGGTCTGCGAGCCCAGGGCGCCGTCGGTGAAGATCTTGAGGTGACCGGTGCGCAGCCACTCGTCGCCGGCGCCGGTCCGCATCTTCTGCTCGAGCGCGTCGCCCAGACGCGCATGGGGGATCCCCATGTGGACCCTCAGCGCGAGCTCGCCCGCGTCGCGCATGCGCGCGA
Source organism: Chloroflexota bacterium (assembly GCA_040003565.1). GTDB lineage: Bacteria > Chloroflexota > Limnocylindria > P2-11E > P2-11E > CF-39. The sequence continues at coordinate 2,553 of JBDUCG010000086.1, forward strand.
GCACCGCGACAGGCGAGCGCCCCAGGAACTGGTCGAGGTCCTCGAGACCGGTGATGCCGCGGCGCCAGGCCTCGGTCTGTCCGCGCCGCGCATCGGCCAGCATCTCGTCGTCGGTCGGCTGCGGGATGACCGAGTCCGCGATGCCGTTCGCGTTCTCCTGCAGCACGCCCGTCGGCTCCCCGCGGTCGTCGTGGAAGATCGTGCCGCCTTCGGGCACGGCGGTGTCGCGCGTGATGCCCGCCCGCGCGATCGCCGCGCTGTTGAGCCACCGCGAGTGGCCATCGCGGCTGCGGAGCACCGCGGGGTGCCCGTCGCTGACCTGATCGAGGTCCACCGCGGTGGGCCAGCGGCCCCAGCTGTTCTTGTCGAAGCGACCGCCGAGGATCCATGCGCCCTTCGGCAGAGCGCGGGCGAACGACGCGACGCGGTCCAACGCCTGCTCCAGCGTGGTGGTGTCCGCGATGTCGAGTCGGGACATCTGCTGCGCCCACCACACGAAGTGCACGTGCGCGTCGAACCAGCCCGGGACCATGAGCCCGCCGCGAAGGTCGACCGTCTCCGCGCCGCCGGCCGCGCGGCGCACGTCCTCGCGACGGCCGACAGCGGCGACACGTCCGTCGCGCGCGAGAAGCGCCTCGGCGCTGGTCCCGTCGCCGACGTGGATGCGGCCACCCTCGAACACGATGCTGCTCACCCTCTGAATCCCGCCTCGCCGCGGAGCGGCACGAACCTCACCGCGCCATGCCGTTGTTCGCGGCCGCGCGCGTCGCGCACGACGAGGTCCTGGTGATCGAGATCGCCGACCGGCGCGACGATGCGACCGTCGGCAGTGAGCTGCTGCGCCAGCGAAGGGTCGATGGCGGGCGTCGCGGCGGTGATGAGGATGCCGTCATACGGCGCCTCGGCCGGATAGCCGAGCGACGCATCGGCGTGGATCACGCGCACGTTCCCGTAGCCGAGACGCTCCAGCCGCTCGCGCGCGGCGTCGGCAAGCGGCGCATGACGCTCGACCGAGATCACTTCGCGCGCGAGGTCAGCCAGCACCGCGGCCTGGTAGCCCGAGCCCGTGCCGACCTCGAGGACGCGGTGCTCGGGACGGACCTCGAGCAGCTCGGTCATGCGCGCGACGACGTAGGGCTGCGAGATCGTCTGCCCTTCGCCGATCGGGAGCGCATGGTCGCCGTACGCGACGTCACGATCGGCCGATGAGACGAACTCCTCGCGCGGCACGCGGGCCATGGCCTCGAGCACGCGCCGATCGCGGATCCCGAACCGCTCCAGGAGCCGCAGCATCTCGTCTCGCTGCCGTGCCGTGTCCACCGGCACATGATGCTGCGGGGCGCGCGTCCTAGCCTTTTTCGATCGGCACGCCGATGAGGCTTCCCCACTCCGTCCACGAGCCGTCGTAGTTGCGGACGCGCTCGTGACCGAGCAGGTAACGAAGCACGAACCACGTGTGCGCGCTCCGCTCGCCGATGCGGCAGTACGCGATCGTCTCCGTGCCACGCGCCAGGCCCTTGCCCTCGTAGATCGTCTTCAGCTCGTCGGCGCTCTTGAAGCGCCCGTCCTCGGCGACCGCCGTGGCCCACGGGACGTTCTGCGCGCCGGGGATGTGGCCGCCGCGCTGGGCGCCCTCCTGCGGCAGGGCTTCCGGCGCGAGCAGCTCGCCCGAATACTCCTTGGGCGACCGCACGTCGATGATCTTGGTGCCGTTGCCCGTGACCTTCTCGAGCACGTAGTCGCGAAGCGCGCGGATAGAAGCGTCCGGACCCTGCGCGCGGTACTCGCTGCGCGGGAACGACGGCTTCTCGGTAACGAGCGGCCGGTTCTCGGCGACCCACTTCGCGCGACCGCCGTTCACGAGCCGTGCGTCCTTGTGGCCGTAGTACTTGAGCAGCCAGAAGAACCAGGCGGCGAACCAGTTGTTGTTGTCGCCGTAGACGACGATGGTCGTGTCCTTCGTGGCGCCGTTCTTCGAGAGGAATTCTTCGAGCTGCTTCTTGTCGAGCAGATCGCGCACAGGCTGCTGCTGTAGGTCGCTCTTCCAGTTCACGCCGATCGCGCCGGCCGCGTGACCCTGGTCGTACGACGACGTGTCGACGTCGACCTCGAAGGCGCGAACGTCCGGATCCTTGATGTGCTGCGCGAGCCACTCGGTGTCGACGAGCGCTTCGGGATGGGCGTACTCGGTCATCACTTCACCTCCGCGGTCTTCACTGTGTAGCAGCGTGGCCACGCTAGGTGAGGAAAGACTGTGCGGAGCGCACGTGGCTATCGTACGGACGACATGCTGGACTTCGAGCAGCTCGCATTCATCGAGAAGTGGCGGCAAAGGGCGTCGCGCGGCATCGTCGTCGTGCTCGACGGGACACGCGGCGACATCATCGTGACCCTGCGCGTCGGCGAAGGGCCGGCGCGCCTCGACCTCCGCGGTCAGGACGCCACCGGCGCGGTCCGCAAGCAGCGCCTGTCGATCGGCGACCGCGTCACGATCGCGATCGAGTACGCCGCGAAGGACGTGCAGGCCGTGGCCAGCGCGATGAAGCCGGGCGCGGTGATCGCACCAGGGACCACCGTGAGCGGCACCGTCAAAGAGACGGGCGAGATCGCGGTCGTGGACTGCGGCGTCTCGGTGCTGGTCCGTGGTGACACGCTCGGCGGAGTGTCCGAGGGAGACGTGATCTCGTTCACGATCGCGTCCGAGGGAAAGGCCTACCTCATTCCTACGCGTGGCTAGCGGGACGCCGACCTAGCATTTCTCCAGCGCCTGCGCGATCTCTTCCTCGTCCGGCACCTCGCGCAGCTGGTGCACGTCGATGTACCGCACGATCCCGGCGGCGTCCACGACGATGATCGCGCGCTCGGGGCGCCCGACCTCGGCGTTGAACACGCCGTAGGCCTGCGTCACCTTGCCGTGCGGCCAGAAGTCGGAGCACAGCGGGTATTTCGTGCCGCCGAGAGACTCCGCCCACGCCTTGAGGGTGTAGACGCTGTCGCACGAGAGGCCCACGACCTGGGCACTGCCGCCGGCGAAGCGCTCCTGCAGAGCGTTCAATGCCGGCGCTTCGCTGTTTCAGGTGTTGGTGAACGCGAAGGCAAAGAACGCGAGGACCACGCGCTGACCGCGCAGCTTCGAGAGCGTGACCTCGCTCCCATCATGCGCGCGGAGCGTGAAGTCGGGTGCGGCATCGCCGACCCTCAGCGTCGTCGTCTCGGTCGCCATCTTGGTGCGGCCCTTCGGCGGTGCCATCGACCTAGACTAGCCAAACATGGCCGTCGCCGATTCCCGTCGCCGCATCGAAGTCGATCGCCATGCATTCCTCGATTACCAGGTGAGCTGTCCGTACTGCGGTGCGAAGGTCGGTCCGCGGTCCGTCACGCGCGAGCATCTCGACGTGCCGCCGAATCCACCGTACGCGGCCACGGTGAAATGTCCGAAGTGCGGTGAGACCTTTGAGGTGCTGTTCCGGAGCTAGCTAGGGGACCACGGTCACGTAGAGGAAGACGCCCTGGTCCTCCATCCACGTGACGGCATCGATGACGGGCCGAAGGTTGATCGCGTACACGCCAGGTGTCATCGGCGCACGCACCTGGAACAGGAAGGTCGCGACGCCACCCGGTGGAACGCTCGATTCGCTCTGGAAGGCAACGCGATTGGCGGACGGCCATCCGACGCCGAGCCCGGCCCACGTTTCGTTGTCGCGATTCACGCCGAGACGCGCTTCCTGGCCGAGCAGACCCTTTGTCCACGTCTGGCCACCGGTGTTCACGAAGCTGATGGAGAGCTGGCCGCTCACCTGACCCGCGCGCAGCGTCGGATACGGCGACTGCGTGAGCCAGCGGCTGTGGTAGTCGACGATCGTGACCACGGGCACCGTCACGCCCTGGTCCTCCAGCCATGCGACGCCGTCGATGACCGGTCGCAGCGGGACGTTCACGACGCCGGCGGAGAACGGCGCTTTGATCGCGAACGTGAACGTGGCGATCCCGCCCGGGGCGACAGCGGACTCGTTCTGGACCGCGACGCGGTTCGCCGACGGCCATCCGACGCTCATACCGAGCGCGCTGAAGGTCGTGTTGTCGCCGTTGATGCCGAGCGCGACCTGACTTCCGGCGACGCCCTTCTGCCACGTCTTGGTGCCCGAGTTCCTGAATAGCAGCGACACGCTCGTGGTCGCGGCGGGCTGGAGCGCCGGCACGGCGGTCTGCGAGACCCACGCTGAATGCAGGCCATTGTCGACCACGGGCGGCGTTCCGCCACCACCGCCGCTGCTGCCGCCACCGCCCACGATCGTCGAGCCGGTGCTGAAGTCCCACTCGTTCGTCAGCCACGTGCCCGCGACGGTGATGTCGAAGCGCACGTGATACGTGGTGTTCGCGGAGAGCGGACGCTGCGGGATGATGACCTGGTAGTCGTACTCGAACTGCTGCGGCGCGTA
>JBDUCG010000087.1:0-6932 GCA_040003565.1 Chloroflexota bacterium
GGTCATCCTCGCGACGTCGGCAGAAGCGTTCACGCTCGTGAAGCTCGCGGGCGCGGCGTACCTCGCGTATCTAGGGGTGCAGTCTCTGCGCAGCTCCTTCCGCAACGAGGCGCCGACCTCAGCTCCGCCGCGACGCGCCGGCGATCCGTTCCTGCAGGGCCTGCTGTCGAACGTGCTCAACCCGAAGGTCGCGGTGTTCTACCTGACGTTCATGCCGCAGTTCATGTCGCCCGGAGACAACGTGCTGATGCGCTCGCTCGCGTTCGCCGCGGCGCACGGCATCATGGGCGTCGTCTGGCTCTCGGCCTATGCGTACGTTGTCTCGCGCGTCAGCGCGATGCTCGGCGGTGCCGGTGTTCGGCGTTGGCTCGAGCGCGCTACCGGCGGCGTGTTGCTCGCGCTGGGCGCGCGGCTCGCTTTGGAGCGGCGCTAGGCCGCCCCTGCGAGCGGCGCAGCACGAGCAGATCGCGCAGCTCGAGCAGACGGATCCGTAGCCACTCGCGTTCGTTGCCCGCAAGCTGCGCGAGCGAGCCCGCGAGGAGCGCGATCTCGTCGGCCTCGAGACCCATGACGACCTCACCCTCCGCCGGATAGCCGGCTGCCGCGAGCAGCGCCGCCGCGGGGAGACCGAGCGCTTTGCCGAGGCGAGCGAAGACGGCGGCGCGTGGCTGCTCGATGCGCCCGGCCTCGAGCTCGGAGATCGCGCTGCGCGAAACGCCGACCTGTTCGGCCAGCTCGCCCTGCGTGAGGTGCAGACGCTCGCGACTGCTGCGCACCAGCCGACCGAGCGGGGGAGCGGGTGTGAGCGCGCGCGCTGGCATGTCAGAAAACTTACCGCATGTCGCCACTGCGACAGGCGCGCTCACCAGAAGCGACAGTATACTGTCACAGGATGCCGCACCTCATCGCCGCTCCTCTCGTCGACCACGTGGCACTCGCGAGCCCGATGGAGGCCGCGGGTTACGTGGCGGCGGTGATCCTCTGGCTCGCCGGCGTCGCCTTCGTCGTGATGCGCAAGGTCCGCATGTCGCGCTAGATGCTCGAGACGCTGCAGGCGGTCGTCGCGATCGTCCTGATCGACCTCGCCCTCTCCGGCGACAACGCCCTGGTCATCGGCATGGCCGCGCGCGGCCTGCCAGCGCGGCAGCGCCGGCGCGCGATCATCTTCGGCGGGCTCGGGGCGGTCATCCTGAGGATCGGGGCGGCCTCGGTCGTGACACTGCTCCTCGCCATTCCCTACCTGCAGCTGATCGCGTCGATCGCGCTGCTCGCCATCGCCTACCGGCTGGTGCGTCCAACGCAGGCGCACGCGGGCAAGCAGATACGCGAAGCGACGACGCTGCCGGAGGCCATCACGACGATCCTCATCGCCGACGCGGCGATGAGCCTCGAGAACGTCCTCGGCGTCGGCGCGGCCGCGCACGGCAGCATCGCGCTGCTCGTGTTCGGACTCGCGCTGTCGATCCCGATCGTGATGTTCGGGAGCGGTCTCGTCATCCGGCTCCTGGACCGTTTCCCACAGGGCATCTGGCTCGGCGCGTTCGCGCTGGTGTGGACCGCGGCCGAGATGATGGTCGACGAGCCCGCCCTGCGCATCCGCGACGCGCTGCCGTTCTCGGCCGAAGCGGTGCTCGCCGTGGTCTTCCTCTTGGTCATCATCGCCGCGCGCGGCGCGCTTCATCCGCGCAGCCGCCGCCGGCAGCCCGTCGCCGATCCCGGCGAATAGCGAACTAGGCCGCGCTCGGCCTGATAGTCCCCATGCGGCCGGCGCGGTAGTCCGCGATGGCCTGGATGATCTCTTCGCGCGTGTTCATCACGAAGGGTCCGTAGAACGCGATCTGCTCGCGGATCGGACGGCCGCCGATGAGCAGGATCTCGAGGCGCGGCGCGCGGCTCGTCTGGCGGGCATCGGCCGCGATCGCGACGGCGTCGCCGGGTCCGAAGATGGCGAGCTGGCCCTCGTGGAGAGCGACGTTCCCGAAGCCGGCGGATCCGCGGCCCGACAGGACGTACGCGAGCGCGTTGAACTCGGGCGGCCACCGCAGCTCGAGCCGCGCGCCGGGCGCTACGCTCGCGTGCGCGTAGACGATCGGCGTGTGCGTGAGGCCGGGGCCGGCGTGGCCGCCGAGGTCGCCGGCGATGAGGCGGACGAGCGATCCGCCGTCGTGCGACGACAGAAGACGCACGTCGTTGCTGCGGATGTCCTGGTAGCGCGGCGGGCTCCACTTCTTCGACGCAGGGAGATTCACCCACAGCTGCGTGCCGTGGAAGAGCCCACCCTTGAGGAGGAGCTCATGGGTCGGCATTTCGGAATGCACGATGCCAGCGCCGGCGGTCATCCACTGCGTGGCGCCATCGGTGATCACGCCGCCACCGCCGGTCGAGTCCTTGTGCTCGATCGCGCCGTCCATGATGTAGGTCACCGTCTCGAAGCCGCGGTGCGGATGGTCGGGCGCGCCTTTGGCTTCGCCGGGTGTGTACTCGACGGCACCGAGGTGATCGAGAAGGATGAACGGGTCGGTCAGATTCGGATCGATCCCCGGGAACGGACGCCGCACCTGAAAGCCTTCGCCCTCGAGCGTGACCACCGCATCGACGACACCGAGCACCGGCCGCACTGCGGCGGCGAGGTCGGGCCGCTCGACGCGAGGTAGCGCAAGGGTGTCAGCTTCGACGGCGGGCATCGCTCAGTCCAACGGCCCGCGGTCCGCGCTCATTCCCGCTTAGGAAGTCGCCGGCCGCAGCGCGACCCAGAAAAGCACGCCGGAAACGAACAACAGGACCGCTCCGATGGCTGCCCACACGATCTGCCCGGTCATGAACGATCCCGGAAGCACGCCGATCCCCTGAAGGATCCAGACGATCCCCATGAGGTCACAGAGCACCGCGATGGCGATGAGGAGGTTCCGGCGCACACCTCCACGATAGACTTGTTACATGTCCCCTTGCCGAGGCCTCGCGTAGCCATGCGCCGCGAGGACATCCGCAACATCGCGATCATCGCGCACGTCGACCACGGGAAGACGACGCTGGTCGATGCCATGCTGCGCCAGAGCCACATCTTCCGCGACAACCAGCAGGTCGCCGAACGCGTCATGGACTCCAACGCGCTGGAGCGCGAGCGCGGCATCACGATCATGGCGAAGAACACGGCGATCATGTACCGCGGGACCAAGATCAACATCGTCGACACGCCCGGCCACGCCGACTTCGGCGGCGAGGTCGAGCGGGTCATGAACATGGTCGACGGCGTGCTCCTGCTCGTCGATGCCGTGGATGGGCCGATGCCCCAGACGAAGTTCGTGCTGCGCCAGGCCCTCCGCCGCGGACACCGCGCGATCGTCGTCATCAACAAGATCGATCGACCCAACGCTCGCCCGGTGCACGTCCTGAACGAGACGTTCGACCTGTTCCTCGACCTTGGCGCGCTGAACGAGCAGGCCGAGTTCGCGACCATCTACACGAACGCGCTCACTGGCGCAGCGAGCACCGACCATCGCCACGTCGGTAAGACGCTCGAGCCACTGTTCGACGCGATCGTCGAGACCATCCCCGCGCCCGACGTCGATGCCGAGGCGCCGGCGCAGCTGCTCGTCACGACCACGACCTACGACGACTACAAGGGCCGGATCGCGGTCGGCAGGTTGCAGAGCGGCGTGCTGCGCAAGGCGCAGCAGGTCATGCGCATCGACCACTTCGGCGCGCTCACGCCGTCGCGCGTTACGCAGCTGTTCACGTTCCAGGGGCTCGCGCGCGAAGAGGTCGACGAGGCGCGCGCCGGTGACATCGTCGCCGTCGCGGGCGTTCCCGACGTGGGCATCGGCGACACGATCGCCGACGCCGCCGATCCGCGACCCCTTCCGCCCATCCGCGTCGAGGAGCCGACGCTGCGGATGACCTTCGCGGTCAACACGAGCCCGTTCGCGGGGCGCGAGGGCACGCACGTCACGAGCCGCAAGCTTCGCGAGCGGCTGTACGCCGAGCTCGAGCGAGACGTCGCGCTCCGCGTGGCCGACACCGACAGCGCCGACACGTTCGTGGTGAGCGGCCGTGGCGAGCTTCACCTCGCGATCCTCATCGAGACGCTGCGACGCGAGGGCTACGAGTTCCAGGTGTCGCGGCCGGAGGTCATCTACAAGGACGAGGGCGGACAGCGGCTCGAGCCGTACGAGACGCTCGAGGTCGAGGTCGCGCAGGACGTGCTCGGGAGCGTCGTGGAGCTGGCGGGCCGCCGGCGCGGCGCTCTGGTGGACATGAAGTACCGCGAGGACGGCAGCGCGCACTGCGTGTACAAGATCCCGACGCGCGGGCTGCTCGGTTTCCGTCAGGCGTTCCTCACGAACACGCGCGGCAAAGGCGTGATGAACACGCTCTTCGCGGACTACGGCCCATACGCCGGCCCGATCGAGGCGCGCGACCTGGGCTCGCTCATCGCGTTCGAGGCCGGCACGACCACGACGTTCGGTCTGAACCAGGCGCAGGAGCGCGGCCAGCTTTTCATCGGTCCCGGCGTCGAGGTCTACGAGGGTATGGTCGTGGGCGAGCACATCCGCGACCGCGACCTCGAAGTGAACGTGGTCCGCAAGAAGCACCTCACGAACATGCGCAGTAGCACGTCCGACATCGCGGCGAAGCTCGACGGCCTCCGCGACCTCTCGCTCGATGATGCCGTGGAATTCCTCGCGGATGACGAGCTGCTGGAGGTCACACCGGCGGCCTATCGCATCCGCAAGCGCCTGCTTGCGAAGCAGGACCGGGACCGCTTGGCGGGGCAGCGCAAGAAGGCCACCGTCGCCGTCTGAGCGCTCGACCAGGCAGTACGATTCGTGCGGTGACGGCCCATGTTGACGACGCCGCGCTCCTCGCCGAGGTCGAGCCGGCGGTCGCGAAGCTCCTCGACCGGCATATCGGCGTGGCCAAGGAGTGGTTCCCGCACGACTACATCCCGTACAGCCTCGGCCGCGACTACGACAAGGAGCCGTGGACACCGGACCAGCCGCGCCTGACGGGCGTCGCGCAGACGGCCTTCGAAGTGAACCTCCTCACCGAGGACAACCTGCCCTCCTACCACCGCCTCATCCACAAGATGTTCAGCAAAGGCGACGGCGCGTGGAAGAACTGGATCAACCGCTGGACCGCCGAGGAGGGCCGGCACGCGATCGTCATCCGCGACTACCTGGTCGTGACGCGCAATATCGACCCGGTCGCTCTGGAGCGTGGCCGCATGCAGAACGTCCTCACGGGCTACGACCACGACGTCGACGTGCTCCAAGGTCTTGCGTACACGTCGTTCCAGGAGCTCGCGACGCGCGTGTCGCACCAGAACACGGGCCGCTATTCAGATGACCCCGTCGCCGACAAGATCATGACGCGCGTCGCGCAGGACGAGAACCTCCACATGGTCTTCTATCGCGACGCGCTCGCCGCCATGCTCGAGGTCGCGCCGTCCGAGGTGATGAAGGCGATCACGCGCGAGGTGCTCACCTTCGAGATGCCGGGCAGCGGCATTGCCGGGTTCACGCGCAAAGCGGCGCGCATGGCAGACGCCGGGATCTACGACCTCCGCATTCATCACGACGACATCCTGTGGCCGCTGCTGCGCTACTGGCGGATCTTCGAGCGCACCGATCTCAACGCCGAGGCGGAGCACGACCGCGACCGGCTACACCGGTTCCTCGACAAGCTCGACGCCTCTGCGCGCAAATACGAAGAGCGCCGCGCCGCGCGCCGCGATCGCGAGAGCAGCGCCGCGAAGTAGGGGCGACCTGCGCTAGCCTCGCGAGTCCGTGACCTCCTCCATCGACGTCCCACCGAGCTATCGGCGGCTGTTCGCGATCGCGGGCTTCCCGCGCCTCGTCGCGAGCATGATGCTCGCGCGCGTCGCGGAACAGATGGTCTCGCTCGTGCTCGTGCTTTTCGCGCTCCAGCACTACGGGTCGCCGGAGATCGCGGGTGCGGTGACGTTCCTCAGCGTCGCGCCGGGACTCCTTGCAAGCCCGATCGGGGGCGCGCTCTTGGATCGTCATGGTCGCACGCGCCTCGTCGTGCTCGACTACGCGATCGCGGGCATGACACTCGCGCTCATCGCGGTCCTCGCCGTCGCGGACCGGTTGCCGGTGCCGGCCCTCCTCGTGATCGTGACGATCTCGTCGTTCACGCAGCCCCTGGGGAACACCGGTGTCCGGACGCTGTTCCCGCTGATCGTTCCGAAACCGATGTGGGAGCGCGCGAACGCGATCGACAGCAACGGCTATGTCGTTGCGAGCATCGTCGGCCCAGCGCTGGCGGGCACGCTGGTCGCGGTATTCGGCGCGCCGGCCGCCCTCTCGGTGACCGCGTCGATCTTCGCCGTTGCCGCGGTCGTCGCGATCGGCCTGCGCGATCCGGGGGGTCGTACCGATACCGGCGACCTCCTCGGTGACGCGTGGCGCGGTCTGGTCTACGTCGCGAACCATTCGACGCTGCGCCCGCTCGCACTCGCGGTCACGACCGCCAACCTCGGCGGTGGGATCTTCTTCCTCGCCCTGCCGGTGCTCGTGCTCCAGCGGTTCGGCGCCGGGCCGGAGTTCGTCGGTCTCCTGTTCGCGCTCTCCGGCATCACCGGATCGATCTCGGTCCTGCTCATGGGGCGTGTGTCGACGCTCGGCCGCGAGCGGCAGCTGCTGGGCGGCGCGATGCTGGGGACTGCAGTGTGCTTCGCGGTCGTGCTCGTGTTCCCGCAGCCTCTCTTCGTAGCGGTCGCGATGCTGCTCTGGGGTATCGCGACCGGCCCGTTCGACGTCGTGCTGTTCACCATCCGGCAGAGACGCACCGATCCGGCATGGCTCGGCCGCGCGTTCGCCGTCTCGATGGCGCTGAACTTCGCGGGATTCCCGATCGGCTCCGCTATCGGGGGAGCCGTCCTGCCGTTCTCGATCGAGCTCGCCTTTGCC
>JBDUCG010000088.1:0-6931 GCA_040003565.1 Chloroflexota bacterium
GAGGCGCGTCGCGCGAACGTCTTCAAGGAGGTCCACCTCGCGTTCGGCGACCTCGACGCCGGCTTCGCCGCGGCCGATCTGATCCGCGACGACTGGTCCTTCTTCGAGGGCAACACGCACGCGCCGATCGAGACGCACTCGTGCGTCGCCTCGTTCGACGCGAACGGGAAGCTCACGCTCTGGACCGCGACCCAGGTCCCGCACTACGTGCACCGCGAGCTCGAGAAGGTCCTGGGGCTGCCGCGCTCGCACATCCGCGTGATCGCGACACCGAACGGCGGCGCGTTCGGCGGCAAGAGCGATCCGTTCGGGCACGAGTTCTCGGCGGCGCTGCTGTCGATGCGCACGAAGCGGCCGGTCAAGTTCACGCTCGACCGCGAGGAGGTGTTCTACGCGCATCGCGGCCGGCACCCGGTGAAGATGCATCTGCGGACCGGCGTCAAGAAGGATGGCGAGATCACCGCCGTGCACTTCCAGAGCTACCTCGACGGCGGCGCGTACGCGTCGTACGGCATCGCCACCACCTATTACACGGGCGCGCTCATGACCGTCACGTACCGGATCCCCGCGTACAAGTTCGACGGCGTGCGCGTGTACACGAACAAGCCGCCCTGCGGACCCAAGCGCGGACACGGCACGACGCAGCCGCGCTACGCATTCGAGTGCCAGCTCGACAAGATCGCGACCGAGCTCGGCCTCGATCCGATCGAATACCGGCTGCGCGTGCTGCAGCCCGCGAACAGCCGCACGGTGAACGACCTGCGCATCACGACGATGGGTCTCGGCGACTGCCTGAAGGCGGTGCGACAGGCGACCGGCTGGGCCGCGAAGCGCGAGGGGCTGCCGAAGGGCAAAGGCATCGGCGTCGCCGGCAGCGCGTACATCTCGGGCGCGGGCCTGCCGATCTACTGGAACCCGATGCCCCATTCCGGCGCCGAGATCCGCATCGACCGCGGCGGGGGCGTGACCGTGATGTGCGGCACCGCGGAGATCGGCCAGGGCTCGGACAACATGCTCGCGTCCGTCGCCGCCGAGACGCTGGGCATCCTGCCGGAGGACGTGCACGTCGTCTCGGGCGACACGTCGCTCGCGCCCGTCGACCTCGGCTCGTACTCGAGCCGGGTCACGATGATGGCGGGCAACGCGGTCAAGGAGGCCGGGCTGAAGCTGCGCGCGCTGCTGTTCGAATCCGCGTCAGAGAAGCTGGGCGTCCCGGTCGAGCGGCTTGCGACCGCGTATCGCCGCGTCTACGACCTGAAGGATCCCGAGAAGTACCTCCCGTTCGTCGAAGCGGCGAACCTCGCCGAGGGCAAGCACGGGACGCTCGTCGCCGCCGGCAGCTACAAGCCGCCGGCCGGGATCGGCGGGAGCTACAAGGGCGCGGGGGTCGGGCCGACGCCGGCGTATTCGTATCAGGCATCGGTGGCCGAGGTCACCGTCGACCTCGAGACCGGCACGCTCACCGTCGACAAGATCACCACGGCCCACGACTGCGGCCGCGCGCTGAGTCCGGCGAATGTCGAGGGACAGATCGAGGGCTCCGCGTACATGGGCTATGGCGAGGCGATCGTCGAGGAGCAGATCTTCCGTGGCGGCCTGCACAAGAAGCCGTCGCTCCTCGACTACAAGCTGCCCACGTCGCTCGATACGCCCGAGCTCGAGGCGATCATCGTCGAAACGAACGACAGCGAGGGCCCCTTCGGCGCGAAGGAGGCCGGCGAGGGTCCGCTCAATTCCGTCGTGCCCGCGATCGCGAACGCGGTCTACGACGCGATCGGCGTGCGCTTCGACGAGACGCCGATCACGGCCGACAAGATCCTCGACGCGCTCGGCAAGCGCGACCGGCGCGGAACGACGAAGGACCGCATCGGGCCGGACGGCATCGGGAGCGACGGCGCGGACGCGGGACGCGCGATGCGCCGGCTCCTCGCGACGACCGAGACGCGCGAGCACCGCAAGACCGCGTCACCGCTTTCCTCGCCGAAGGCGAGATCAGAGGACTAAGGACATGCTCCGACTGCCGCGCTTCCGCCTGGTCGAGCCGACCACGTTCACCGAGGCCGCGACGCTCCTGCGCGATCACGGCGCCGCGGCGTCGGACATCGCGCAAGGCACTCCGAACGTCCCGGTGATGCTCGTCGCCGGCGGGACCGACCTCTTCCCCAACATGAAGCGCCGGCAATTCGCGCCGGAGGTCCTCGTCTCGCTTGGACGCGTGAAGGGCGCCCGCGAGATCAGCAACGGGTCGGGTTTGCGTATCGGCGCCGGCGCCACGCTCACCCAGGTCGCATCGCATCCGGCCGTGCGCGCGAAGTACACCGCGCTCGCGCAGGCCGCGGGCGTGGTCTCGACACCGCAGCTCCGCAACATGGGCACGATCGGCGGCAACCTCTGCCTGGACACGCGCTGCAACTGGTATGACCAATCGCTCTTCTGGCGCACCGCGGAAGGCTTCTGCATGAAGACGCATCCGTCGATCGTGTGCCGCGTCGCGCCGTCGAGCGCGCGCTGTCTCGCGGTCGCGAGCGCCGACACCGTGCCGGCGCTGATCGCGCTCGGCGCGAAGGTCAGCGTCGAGAACGCCGACGGCCGCCGCGAGCTCGACCTGGCCGAGCTCTACCGCGAGGATGGCATCCGGCACATCGCCATCGGTCGCGACGACGTCGTCGTGGCCGTGTCATTGCCCGACGCGACGGGCTGGCGCAGCACGTATCTCAAGCTGCGCGACCGCGGCTCCTTCGACTTCCCCATCGCGGGTGTCGCCGCGGCCGTTCGCCTCGAGGGCGGCACCGTGCGCGAGGCGCGCATCGCGATCACGGCGCTGGCGTCGCGGCCGGTGGCCGTGGACGCAACGGCGCTGATCGGGACGACGCTCGACGACGAGGCGATCGCGGCGGCGGCCGACGCGGTACACAAGGCCGCGCGACCGATGGACAACACCTCGGGAACGATCTCGCAGCGCAAGCGCGCGGCGCGCGTCTTCACCGAGCGCGCCTTACGCTCGCTGCGCGATGCCTGACACCTTTCGCTCCGTCGCCATCGTCACCGCGGCCGGCTCAGCGGAGCGTTTCGGCGGCAAGAAGCTCCTGACGCCCATCGACGGAGAGCCGCTCCTCGATCACACGATCCGCAGCCTGCTCGAGGGCGGCGTCCACGAGGTGATCGTCGTCGTGGGCACCGACGCGCGCAGCGAGCTGGAGCGCGACGTGAACTCGCTCAACGATCCGCGCGTGCGGCCGGTCGAGAACCCGGATCCGTCGCGCGGGATGTTCTCGTCGATCCAGGCCGGTGTCGCGACCGCCAACGGCGACGCGCTGCTGGTGCTCCCGGGCGACATGCCCTACGTGCGTCCGGAAACGGTGCGCGCTGTTCTCGCGAAATATCGCGAGCGGCATGCGATCGTGTCCCCACGGTACAAGGGAAAGCGCGGACATCCGGTGGTGATGCCGCTGTCGCTTCGCGACGAGATCGCCGCGGCTGCGCCGACCAAGAACCTGCACGACGTGATCCATCATCATCAGGATGAGCGCGTCGACCTCGACGTGGACGACGCGGGCGTGGTGCGCGACGTGGACATACCTGCTGATCTGGATCGCCCGAAGCCCTGATATTGCGGTGGCTTGCGTAACGTTGCGCAAACGTTTGATCCTCGCGTTGACGAGGGCTGGCGGGCCGTCTAACTTGCCGACGAGGACCGACTAGCCAGGCCCCATTCCACAACCAAGGAGCCACTGGCAGTGACTTCAGGCCCGATCAAACAGGACGGACAGACCGAGGGTCCGGACGTTTCGCGTCGTGACTTCCTGCGCGGAGCGGCGGCACCGATCGTGGCGTTCATCGCTCTCGAGGCGATCGGCGGCGCGGCCGTCGCGAGCGCCGCCACACCGCGTACGACCAAGTTCGCCGAAGGCGTCATCTTCCCCGATCCGACGCTGTGCATCGGCTGCCTGACCTGCGAGGTCATCTGCTCCCAGGAGCACCGCAGGGTTGGGCTGTCCGACGTACCGCGGATCCGCATCTTCAACGACCCGACGACCAAGGTCGATCCGGTCGTGCAGGCGGCGTACCCCGACCGCGGGCAGTTCCATCAGGAGCCCTGCCTCCAGTGCCCGACCGCCGAGTGCCTCTACGTCTGTCCGGTGGACGCGCTGCAGGTCGAGCCGCGGACCGGCGCGCGCTTTATCCGCGAGGACACCTGCGTCTCGTGCGGCCGCTGCAACGAGGCCTGCATCTTCCCCACGACCGACCTCGCGATGGCGACGAACCACGGCGACTCGCCGCCTCAGAAGTCGCGCATCACGTACGACGTGGTCGCGGACACGTTCACGAAGTGCGACCTGTGCTTCTGGCGCGAGGGCGGACCCGCGTGCGTCGAGCGCTGTCCGATCAACATCCGCATCCGGCAAGGGATCATCAAGACCGAGCCCGGTCGCCTCTGCCTCTCGGCGCCGGCGAACGACAAGGAAACGTGGAACAAGCTGCGCGCGTTCCAGACCTTCGAGGGCAGCCCCGCCCAGGGCAAGGCGTAGCAGGGCCGGCGAGCATGAAGATCGTCACCTGGCTCATCGTCCTGGCGGGCCTGGCGCTCGCCGCGTTCGGCGTGATGACGGCGCTCGCCCAGGCGGACTCCGGCGCGCAGCCGTGGAGCCATGAGCTCTCCGACAACTTCGTCTTCATCAAGACGGTGCCGTTCGTCCTCGGCTTCGGGATCGCCGCGGGCCTGCTCATGGCGCGGACCTACGGCGCGAAGGTGCGCTCCGACGGAGCGGTGCGGCGCTGGAGCCCGGGCACCGTGTTCGGGCACTGGGTGCTCACGCTCGGCTTCGTGCTCGCGCTGCCGACAGGTATGTGGCAGTACCTGGGCGGCATCCTGGATGTGAACCTGCCGATCCCGATCTACCTCTTCTACCGCGTCCACTACATCGGCGCGTCCATCGTCCTCTTCGCGGCCGCGGCGTTCGTGTCGTACCTGTGGATGACCGGGGACCGGTCGCTCCTCGTCCCGCGCGGCCAGTGGGGCCGTCACCTGCTCGGCCTCGCGTACGAGCTGCCGCCGTCGGTGCGCGGACCCTACGCGAAGCTGTTCCGCATCGACCTGACACAGCCGCGGCCGCCGGCCGGGCGGTTCACGTTCTACGAGAAGGTCGTGGAATTCCCCAGCTGGTCGATCATCCTCGCGCTCATCACCGTCACCGGGCTCGTGAAGGCCGCGCGTTATCTCATACCGGTACCGGGTTTCGTCTTATGGCTCTCTTCGACCTTGCATGTTGCGGCCATGGTGCTCATCGTCATCAAGCTGCTCGATCACCTGCGCTACACGTTCCCGCGGTGGCCGCTGATGGCGTCCATGGTCACGACCTGGGTGAGGGCGGGCTCCCTCCCGGCCGGTCGTGAGAGCGCGAACGAGCGCAGCGGGTCCGCGGCGGCAGGGGCCCTCGGAAGCTCTGACACGTGAGGCAGCTGGTCGCGCTCCTGGGGCTCGTCTGGTGCCTGGCGAACCTCGTGATCGCCTATTTCTTCCTGACCAGCGCCTTCGTGGCCAAGACGGCGGCGAAGGAAGGCATCCTGGCACAGCTTTCGCTTCTCGTCGGAGGCGTGCTCATCGCCGGCTTCGCCGTCCTGCTCGCGCGGGAATGCCTGCGGATGTTCACGTCGTCCAAGGCACCCGGGAGCGCATAGCGATGGGCCGGATGTACGCGCTGCGCGTTCTCTACTTCGCCCTCGCGATGATGCTGCTCACCGCGCACGTGAGCGCGATCGCGGCGTCGCCCATCCGCCAGTTGACGAGCAGCACCGCGACGAACGTCCGCCCGGCGTGGAGCCCCGACGGCAAGTCGATCGCGTTCCAGAGCAATCGCGACGGTCCGTATCACATCTACGTGATGAATACCGACGGGAGCAACCTGCGCCAGCTGACGAGCGGCGATAACGACGACCGTCACCCGAGCTGGAGTCCCGACGGGAAGATCATCGCGGTGGACACCGGAAGTGAGATCAGGCGCGAGATCGCGCTGATCGACGTGGCATCGAAGAACCGGACGCCGGTCACGAAGCTCGCCATGACGGCGCAGTTCCCGAGCTTCAGCCCGGACGGTAAGACCATCGCCTTCTTCCTCTACAACCTCGGGTCGATGGACCTCTGGACCGTCGGCAAGGACGGCGGCAACGCCGCCGCCGTCACCAAGCAGCTCGCGACCGAGGCGAACAACCAATGCACGTTCGCCTGTCATGCCGCGCGCTGGTCGCCAGACGGAAATCGCATCGCGTTCTCGGACGGCGACAACGCGCGCGTGATGCTGATGGCCTCGCTCACATCGGGAGGCGCGGCGACGCCGCTCTCACCGCCCGACGAGAAGAGCCACTTCCCGGTCTTCCTCGCCGATGGTCGCCTCGTCTACGTGACCGAGACCGTGACCGCGATACAGAGCTACACCGACCTGTGGATCGTCGACCCGAACAACACGTCGGCTCCGCGCGTGGAGCTCGCGCAGAGCATCCAGGCGCAGGGCCCCTTCGAGCTCAACAAGGACGGCACCGAGCTGCTGTTCTTCTCGCCGCGCACCGGCAACTTCGAGATCTACTCGGTGACGCTCGATGCTGCCGGCAAGGCCGCGCTCGCGGAGAAGGCCGCCGTCTCTACCGGATTCGGCGTGACGCGAACGCCGACGGCGCCGCAGACCACGGCCCTGCCCTTCCAGGTGACGCCTGAGCTCGTCGTGCTCGGTGTGCTGGCGCTCATGGCCATCGCGCTCGAGCTGACGGTCTGGATCTATCGGAGGCGCCGCGCGGCGTAACGCCATGAGCGTCACGACAGCCGTGCGCCGGCGAGGGCGGCGGCGCTGGTCCCAACGGATACTGGGTTGGCATGGCGGCTCGCTGCGGGGCTGCAGCAAATCGACGGAGCTCTGACTCGTATCAGAGATGGCCCTAA
>JBDUCG010000089.1:0-6916 GCA_040003565.1 Chloroflexota bacterium
TCGGCGTCGCCGAGCATCGCGAGGATCTCTTTGATGTGCTGGTAATGCTCGAACTCGTGCTCGAGCAGCCGCCGCATCACGCGCTTCGTCGTCCAGCGGCGTCCCATGATCGTGTGGTCGCGCCAGTCGTCCGGCTCCATCACGCTGAAGCGCTGGACGATGATGCGGTGCACCGCCTGATACGAGCTCAGCGCGTCGGCCGGCCATTTCTCCAAACGTGACAGCAGGGCGATGTCGGTGGTCATCATGTGTTCGAGCGTTTGTCGGATGCTCCACGTGTCCTCGTTCGGCGCCTTCTCGATACGCTCCGGCGAGAGCTTCGTCACCATCGCCATGACGGCGGCGCGCGAAGCCTCGTACTGGTGCAGGAAGTCGCGGATCTCGTGCTCCTCCAGCGGTCGGTCTTCGCCCGGCACCAGCGGGGGCGTCTCCAGCTCCCCCACGGGAAGCGTGTCCGGGTCGACGTCCTTCCAGTGCGTGATCTCGACGCCGTGCGCCTCGAGCACGGCGCGGTATTCGTGGAACGCGCGTCGTGCCTTCGCGACGGCTTCGTCTCGCGTCTTGCCCGATGCGACGCAACCGGGGAGGATCGGGATGATCGCGAGGAAGTAACCGGGCTGCGCCTCGGTCGCGTAGATCTTCGCCTCGGTCACACTGCGACCCACACCTTCTGCCCGCAGTCGGGACGAAGCGACCGCGTCGCGCCGTCCACGCCGACGCGCAGCACACCCGGACCCTGCTCGATCATCTCGAGGGTCGCACCTGGACGGACGCCCTGCGTGTCGAGGTACTCGAGGAATCCCGGCTCGTGCTCGAACTGGTCCGGGATGCGCTCGACCGTCGAGCGCTCGCCTTTGGCGAGCCGGTCGAGCGGTCGTGTCGGGATCGGCTTCACGCCCGGCATCGGATTGCCGTGAGGACAGGTCTGCGGATTCCCGAGCACCTTGGTCATCCGCTCTTCCATTTCCGGAGACATGGCGTGCTCCAAGCGCTCAGCCTCTTCGTGCGTCTTCCACCACGCGAACCCGAGGACTTGGACCAGGAACCGTTCCGCCAGCCGATGCCGGCGAACGATCGAGTCCGCTTGCGCCTTGCCTGCCTTGGTCAGATGCACTTCTTTATGGCCGTCGAGCGTGACGAGCCCCTCGCGCTCGAGCCGGTGCACCATCTCCGACACCGCGGGTGCGGAAAAGCTCAGAAATTCGGCCAACCGCGCCGAAACGACGTGACCGTTCTCATCCCCGAGCGTGTAGATCGCCTGCAGGTATTCCTCGACCGCGCTTGACGCCATCTGTCCGACACTACGTCGCTGGGCGCCTGAACGCGATTTCCGAGGCGGGCGCTCGGATATATTTAGGTGCACCTAATTCGGCGCACCTAAGGAGAGCAGGTTGTCGTTCGCGGAGACCGTCATCCTCGGTTCGATCGCGGGGCTCACGATCTTCCTTGGATTGCCGCTCGCGCGCGCGCGCATCGTTGCGCCGAAGCACATGGCGTTCCTCAACGCCACCGCGATCGGGATCCTGTTCTTCCTCTTCTTCGACATCGTCGAGCACGCCGTCGAGCCAGTGGAGGGCGCGCTGAAGGGCGGGTCCTCGGATGTGCCACTGCTCGTCGGCGTGCTCGTCGCCGGCTTCCTCATCGGTCTGCTGAGCCTCGTCTACTACGGCCGGCGGATGGCGGCGGGACCTGGATTCACCGCCGCGCGACTGGCGATCGTGATCGCGACCGGCATCGGCCTCCACAACTTCTCCGAAGGTCTCGCGATCGGTAGCGCGGCGCAGCGGGGCGACCTGACCTTTGCGCTCGTCCTCGTCGTCGGGTTCGGGCTCCACAACATCACGGAGGCCTTCGGTATCGCGGCGCCGCTAGCCGGCAAGCAGCCCAGCTGGTCGCTGTTGGGCCTGGTCGGGTTGATCGGAGGGGGCCCGAACTTCCTCGGGACGCTCATCGGCTACCAGTTCTCATCCGAGCCGCTGTCGGTGCTGTTCCTGGCGCTCGCCGGCGGCGCCCTCGTGTTCGTGATCGGTGAGCTCTTCTCGGCCGGACGCAAGCTCAACTCGCCACTGTGGAACGGCTGGGGCATCGGGATCGGGTTCTTTGCCGGGCTCTTGACCGACTTCGTTCTCGTCGCCGTGGGGGCGTGACCGCGTCGTTGGGCAGCTCGCGTCGTTAGACTCATCGTTCCCGCGCCCCTTCCCCGCGCCTGAAAGGACGGCCGCTTGTTCACGAAGCAGATCGGCATCGACCTCGGCACGGCCAACGTCATCGTCTACGTGCGCGGTAAGGGCATCGTTCTCACCGAGCCGTCGGTGGTCGCCCTCGCGCACGACGAAGGCTCGCCGCGTCCGCGCATCGTCGCGGTGGGGGAGGAGGCGCGCCTGATGCTGGGCCGCACGCCGGGGAACATCACCGCGCAGCGCCCCATGCGCGACGGCGTCATCGCCGACTACATCATCACCGAGTACATGCTCAAGTACTTCATCCAGAAGGTCTGCGGTCGCGTCAACTTCTTCCACCCGGAGCTCATGATCTGTGTCCCGTCCGGCGTCACGAGCGTCGAGCGGCGCGCGGTCAAGGACGCGGCGATCCGCGCCGGCGCGCGCGTCGCGCATCTGATCGAGGAGCCGCTGGCGGCGGCGATCGGCGCGAACATCCCGATCTCGGGTCCGAGCGGCAACCTCATCATCGACATCGGCGGTGGCACCGCCGAGATCGCGGTCATCTCGCTCGGTGGCATCGTCGTCTCACGCAGCGTGCGCGCCGCGGGCAACAAGCTCGATGAGGCGATCGCGAACTTCGTGCGCAAGCGCTACAACCTGATGATCGGCGAGCGCACCGCAGAGGACGTGAAGATCCAAATCGGATCCGCAATGGCCATGGACCAGGAGCTCACGATGGAAGTTCGCGGACGCGACCTCATCGCCGGCCTTCCTCGGACCATCACCATCGGGAGCAACGAGATCACGGAAGCCATGGACCCGGTGCTGCAGCAGATCATGACCTCGGTGAAGGCCGTGCTCGAGGAGACTCCGCCCGAGCTCGCGTCGGACGTCATCGACAAGGGGATGGTGTTGTCCGGTGGCGGTGCGCTTCTGCGCAACATGGACAAGCTGCTGACCCAGGTGACCGGCGTGGCCTGCTACGTCGCCGAGAACCCGCTCTACTGCGTGGCGAAGGGCACGGGTCTGGCGCTCGAGCATCTCGACTTCTTCCGCAGAAGCCTCGTCGCCGTCCACTAGGCAAGTCGTGGCCGCGCGGGTCGACGTGCTCGGCGTTGGCTTCGACCGCGTCGACCTCGCCGGTGCGGCGGAACGCATCCTGCGCCGCCTGGACGCGGGGGAGCGCACCTTCGTCGTCACCGCGAATCCGGAGTTCGTGATGCTCGCGCGCAGCGAAGGGGAGGTCGCGCGGATCGCGCGGGACGCCGACCTTGTCGTCGCCGACGGGAGCGGCGTCGTCGCCGCGTCACGGCTACTGGGCGACCCGCTCCCGCGCGTTCCCGGTCGTGTCCTCGTCGACGCACTGGTGCCGCATTTCGCGCAGCGCCGCTCGCCCGTCTTCTTTCTCGGCGCGGCGCCGGGTGTCGCCGAGCGCGCGGCCGCCGAGCTGCGTCGTCGCGCCCCCGGCTTCGTCGTCGCCGGCGTCGACGCCGGCTCGGCCGAGCCGGCGGACGATGCGCTTTCGCTGGAGCGCGTGCGCGGCATCGGCGCGCAGGTGTTGCTCGTCGCGTATGGCATGCCGAAGCAGGAGCGATGGATCGCGCGCAACCTCGCCTCGCTGCCGAACGTCCGCCTCGCGATCGGCGTCGGCGGCGTATTCGATCAGCTCGCCGGGGTCCAGAGGGTGCCGCCCGCGGCACTGCACGCCATCGGGCTCGAGTGGCTCTGGCGGCTCGCGCGCGAGCCCCGGCGCTGGCGCAGGCAGCGCGTCCTGCCGATGTTCGCGCTGCTCGTGCTGCGCAAGCGGCTGATCGGCCGATGAAGCTCGCGCTCGCGCACGAGTACTTCGCGGCACACGGCGGCGCCGAGCGCGTCGTCGACGTCCTGCATCCGATGTGGCCCGAGGCGCCGGTCTATACGTTCTTCCACGACCGCGGGCGATACGGGGACCTCCCTGGTTGGGACATCCGCACCAGTTACCTGCAGCAATTCCCGATCGGCGGCGGCGTGCATCGCGTATTGCTTCCGCTCTATCCGAGCGCCGCACGGCGTCTTCGCGTTGCCGAAGACACGGACCTCGCGCTTGTGTCCACCAGCGCGTTCATCAAGGGTCTCCATCTGGCGGACCGGACCGTCGAAGTCGCGTACTGCCACTCGCCGACGAGATACCTCTGGGACTGGAAGGACGAGTACTTGCGCGAGGAGGTGCCCGCCCCGCTCCGCGGCGCCGTGGGGGAGCTGCTGAATGGCTTGCGTGAGACCGACCTCACCTTCGCGTCGCGCGTCGATCACTGGATCGCGAATTCGGCGGTCGTTTCGGCGCGCATCCGCCGCTACTACGACCGCGACAGCGTGGTCGTTCACCCGCCGGTCGACGTCGACACGTTCACACCGCAGCGGGAGCGCGGGGACTTCTGGGTCTCCGTCGGGCGCCTCTCCGCGTACAAGCGCGCCGATATCGCGGTGCGCGCCTTCGCGACGCTGGGAATGCGCCTCGTCGTCGTCGGCGAGGGCCGCGAGCGCGCCTCGCTCGAGGCGATCGCGCGCGACAACGTCGCGTTCGCGGGACACCTCGATGACCCGACGCTCCGTCAGCTGCTCGGTGCGGCGCGCGGTCTCATCTTCCCCGCCGAGGACGACTTCGGGATCGTGTGCGTCGAGGCGCTCGCGTCCGGTGCGCCGGTCGTCGCGCTCGCTGCCGGCGGCGCACCGGAGATCGTCCGCGATGGCATCGACGGTGCACTTGTTGCGACGGCCGACGCCGACGCGTTCGCGGAGGCGGTGCTGCGCGTCGAGAAGAGGACGTGGGACCCGGAGGAGCTGCGCCGTTCCGCGCGTCGCTTCGATGTGTCACGATTCCGCGACCGCATTCGGGCGATCGTCGACGAGGCATCTGCGCGCGGACGGACGACGCGGGAGATCGCATGAGCAAGATCAAGGTCGACATGCATACGCACAGCGAGTACTCGCCGGACAGCCGGACGCCGCTCGCGGTGCAGGCGGGGGCCATCAAGGCCGCCGGGCTGAATGTCGTGTGCGCGACCGACCACAACACCATCGAGGGCGCGCTGCGGCTGCGCGAGCTCGCCGACGGCTTCCGCGTGATCGTCGGCGAGGAGGTCAGCAGTCGTGACGGCGAGATCATCGGCCTGTTCCTGGAAAAGGCGATACCGCGCGATCTCACGGCCGAGGAGACGATCGCGCGCATCCACGATCAGGGCGGCCTCGTGTCGGTCCCGCACCCGTTCAGCCGTAACCGAAGATTCCACCTCCGGCGAGCGGTGCTCGAGCGCGTCTACAAGGACATCGACTGCATCGAGGTCTTCAATGCCCGCGAGGCGTTCACGGGGGACAACGTCCGAGCCGCTGCCTTCGCGAAGGAGAAGGAGCTGCCCGGCGCCGTCGGCAGCGACGCGCATCGCGCCGCGGAGATCGGGCGCGCCTGGGTCGAGGTAGCGGACTTCGCGGGTCGCGATGATTTCATCGCGGCGCTGCGTGAGGGCAGTGTGTTCGGCAAGCTGACCGGCAACTACATCCACGTCCTTACGCGGGTTGATGTGATACGGAAATGGTGGAACCGACGGCGCGCAAAGAGCCGCGCGTGAGGCGCGCGCCCGGGGATCCGATCGACCGCACGGCCCATGTCGAAGACGCGACCATCGAGCAGCTCGCGGAGGTCGCGGAGCACACCGACGAGCTCGCCGTACGGCGGCAGCTCTTCGGGATGCGCGAGCTCGTGTCGACGATCATCCCGCTCGTCCTCATCGCTCTCTTCGCGCGCAACGTCGACTGGTCCGGTGCCGTCGCCACCATCGGTCGATCAAACCCGCTACTCGTCGCGTGCGCCCTCGCCGTGTACTACGCGACGTTCCCGTTGCGAGCTGCGCGCTGGGCGCGACTGCTGCGCGAGAGCGGAGCTGACGTCGGATGGCGCGATCTCGTGCGGATCCTGCTGCTCGGCTGGTTCGTCAACAGCCTGGTGCCGGCGAAGCTTGGCGACCTGTACCGCTCGTATCTCGTAAAGCGGCGATTCGGCATCTCGCTCTCACGCACCGTCGGCGTGGTGGTCGCGGAGCGGCTGCTGGATCTGGTGGTCGTGTTCGGCCTGCTCGTCCTCGGCGGCTACGTCGCCTTTGGACGCACGATCCTCCCCGATCTCTGGATCGTCTACGTCACCGGCGCGGTGCTCGGCGTGCTCATTGCGGTGGGACTCGTCGCCGTCTACGCCCTCGGCCCCAGGATCGCGCGCTTCTTTCCAGGCGAGGTGCGCCGCATCGGCCGCCTGTTCCGTGAAGGCGTGCTCCACAGCTTCCGCGCGCTGCCGTACGCCGGCGCGCTCACCCTGGTCATCTGGGGCGCGGAGGCGATGCGCCTCAGCTTCGTGCTCTGGGCCCTTGGTCTCGACCTCCCCGCATCGGGCATCGTGTTCGTCGCGGTCGCGACGTCGCTCCTCACCACGGTGCCGCTCACGCCGGCGGGCTTCGGATTCGTCGAGATCGCGATGGTCTACGTCCTCACCGAGGGCTTCGGCCTGTCGCAGTCCAATGCCGTCGCTGTCGCCGTCCTCGACCGTGCGGTGAGCGTCTTCTCCGTGATCGTCGTCGGAGCGATCGTCTACGTGCGCTCCGATCGCTCGGAGCGAGTGGGGGGTTAGGCACACCCGGAAGAGCGGCATCGAGCACGTCGCGCAGAACTGACGGCTCGCTGCCAACCACTGACACGCGGTGCCATCTAGACTCGCCGACGTGCCGGAT
>JBDUCG010000090.1:0-6843 GCA_040003565.1 Chloroflexota bacterium
GAGTCGCGCCGCCTCATCCGCATGGTCGAGGGCTTGCTCGAGGTCGCGAAGCTGCAGGCGGGCGGTCCCGAGCTGGCGCGCGAGCGCGTCGAGGCGACGACGCTCGTCACGAGCGCCGTCGCCGCCCTCGACGTGCAGGCGCAGGAGGCTGGCGTCACGGTTGACGTCGCGACCGACGGGCTGCCCGCCGTCCGCGGCGACCCGGACAAGCTCGCGCAGCTCTTCATCAACCTCATCGACAACGCCGTAAAGCACGCGCCGCGCGGCACGTCGGTCGCGGTGCGCGGCGCGCGTGAGGATGGCCAGGCGGTCGTGCGCGTGCGCGACGCCGGCTCCGGCCTTCCAGGTGGCGCGCAGACTCGACTTTTCCGCCGCTTCTACCGCGGCGAGAACGCGCAGCGCGACGGCGCGGGTCTCGGCCTCGCGATCGCGCAGGCCATCGCGGTGGCGCACGGCGGCGCGATCACCGCGCGCAACGTCGACGAGGGCGGGGCGGAGTTCACGGTGCGCCTCCCGGCCGCCTAGTCCGTATCCTCAGCGGCCATGGCACTCGGCGGCATCGTCAGAGGCAAGCGAACGACGCTCCGCACACCGACGGAGGACGACCTCGCGTCGTACTCGCGGTGGATGGCCGACATGCGCGTCCGGCGCGCGAGCGGTATCTGGCACGAGCCCGCGATGCCCGCGACGTGGAAAGAGCGGCTCAAAGAACAGGCAAAGGCCGAGCGCGCGGTGCTGTGGTCGGTCGAGACGGACGGCCGCCTCATCGGCCTCGTGCGGGCGCGCCTCGGCGGGATCGAGAGCCCGCCGTTCGCGAATCTCCAGCACTTCATCCTCGATCCGGAGGAGTGGCATAAGGGCTTCGGCTGGGACGCAGCGCTCGCGCTGCACCGTTATTTCTTCGACTACCTCGACCTCAAGCGCGTCGGATTCGAGCTGCGCGCGGACAACACCGCGGCGCTGCGCATCGCCGAGAAGCTCGGCTACACGGAATTCGGACGAGGCCACGAGGTGTTTTACCGAGATGGCGCGTACGTCGACGAGGTGTGGCTGCTGACGGAGCGAGCGACATGGGATGAACGCTTCGGGAAGACCGAGCGCGAGTACGTCCCGTTCGGAGCGGCACGCTGATGTTCGGGCCACGCATCGTTGGCGACAATGACATCGAGCTGCGACCGCCGGTGCTCGAGGACTACACGTTCTTCAATCGTGCGGGGCTGCAGCCCGAGGTCACACGCTTCTGGGGACCGCGCTTCACCAGCGAGTTGCCGGCGAACGCGGAGGAGCGGCTCAAGAAGGACTGCGAGTCGAAGGGCGCCGTCCTCTGGTCCATCGCGTATCAGGGCGAGACGGTCGGGTTCACCGGTATCTTCGACATCAGCTGGACCAGCCGCGACGGTGAGACCGGGATCTTCATCGGGCGCCACGATCTGTATGGCAAGGGCATCGCGAGCGAAGCGATCCGGCTGCGGATGGCGTTCATCTGGAACGAGCTGGGCTTCCACCGCACGCACAATTGGATCGCCCTTGCGAACCAGGGCAGCTGGCGCGCCAATCAGAAGTCGGGTTATTCCCAGATCGGGACCTACCCGCGCTCGTGGTTCCGATCGGGCGAATGGTTCGATGAATGGCTCGGCGAAGCGTTCCCGGGCACCTTTCCAGCGGACAAGCTGCCGAGTCCGTGGCGCGACGAAAACCACCCAAAGTGATGGTGTGAGCCGCGCCGACAAGGTACAATGATGTCGTCCCGCAAGGGACACGCGGCGGCGAGAGTGATCAACGCGGGCGTTCTGAGGTTTTTCTTCCTCCCGAACCCTGGCGAATGCTCAAGGCGTCAGCAACGAAAGGGAGGAAGCTTCAACAATGAGCTTCACCGACAAGACTCTGACCTGCAAAGACTGCGGTCAGGAATTCATCTGGACTTCTGGGGAACAGGAGTTCTACCAGACCCGTGGTCTGGTCAACGAGCCAGGCCGATGCACGAGCTGTCGCGCGGCACGCCGCGCAGGCGGCAGCGCCGGCGGCGGTTCGTACGCAGCCGGTGGCATGAGTGGTCCCCGTGAGTTCTTCACGGCCACTTGCAGCAACTGTGGCAACGAGGCGCGCGTGCCTTTCCAGCCGCGCGGCGACAAGCCCGTGTACTGCAGCTCCTGCTTCGAGCAGGTCCGGCCTTCAGCATCCCGTCGATACGCCTAACTAGCGCTTCGATCCGCTGAAATAGAGAGGCCCGCCGAAAGGCGGGCCTCTTTCATTTCACCCGCTTGGCAGCGGCTTGGGAACGCGGCACCCCTCTCGCTCGCGGCTGGCTACGCCGGCCCGCCATTCACGGTGCGTGCCCTTACGGGCCGGCTGGGCGCAGATGCTCGCTCGAGGAGCGCCGCATTCCCCTCGCCGCGGCGCGACCCGCTACGAGCGCACATTGAGAGGCCCGCCGAATGGAGGGCCTCTCTTACTTCATGCGCGCGATCCAGCGATGCTTCGGGTCGGTCGTGTACAGCGCGCCGAGCAGCCAGCCCTTTTGCGCGACGTCGAGGCGCGGCAGCACGTAGAGAAAGTCTGTTTCGTCCACGGGCCGCGGCGACTTCGACTTGTACAGCAGCGCGACTTCCGGCCGGATGAACTGGATCCCGTACGCGTCACGCCGGCCGAGATCGGCCACGTTGAGACCGATGCTCGAGTTGCGCCGGTACGACCAGCGCTTTCCGTCGCTCTCTTCGAAAAGCAGCTCGAGGCGCCACGGGCCGTCGGGCGTCTCGCGCGCCCAGGCCGCGTGATGTTCCGGCTTCAGCGTTTCGCCGCGCTTCCACGGGATGAGCTCGCCCTTGTGCGCGATCTGAACATCCCATGTGGCGAGCGCGTCGCGGAACGCGGCCTGGTCGCGGCGTAGGACGGCGACCTCGATGTCGTCATGTTTGCGCGTCTCGTGGCCGATGAACATGTCGAGCGCGGTGCCGCCCGCGATCCACCAGGGCGCCGTGACCGATCCCAACAGCTTCTTTATCTCTTCGAGGCTGATCGTTTCCCAGCGATGCTCGGGGGCCGGCGGCGGCGCGTCCTGCATCAGAAGCCCGAGCTGTACACGCGGAGCACTGGCATGCGATACGTGATCCGGTGCTGCTTCGCCCACGTCGCGTCGACGCTGCGCTGCACCTGCTCCTCGCTCTGGTAATAACGGAAAGCGAGCTTTCGGATGTCCGCCTGCGCGACGGTCTGGTCGTCGTCCGCGCGGACCGTGCCCTCGACGCGCACAAAACGGTATCCGTCAGGAACGATGAGCGACGCGCGCGGATCGCGCGCGAGGTTCTCCGGCTTCATGCGCCCGGCCGCGGTGTTGAACATGATCTCGTCGCCCTCGAGCACGTACCACATGACCGTGAGGTGCGCGGACCCGTTCTCATTGGTCGTCCCGAGCACGGCGTAGCGCGCCTCATGGAGGTAGTCGCGCTCCGCCTGGGTCAACTCGCGTCGCATCGGCACCTTTCTAGCGGAACATGTCGCGGTCCGCGGGACGCACGTACTCGCGCGCCGTCTCCGCGGGCTCGTCGAGCGTGAAGCCGCGGACCAGCGCCGCCGGGCAGCGATCGAGCTTTCCCATCACCAGCTCGGCCGCACCGGCGATCTCGTCGGCGATGGCGATCTCGGTGACGCGCAGCTCGTATCCCTCCGGATCGCGCTGGCCGACGTAGCGTTTGAGCGCGGGCAGGCCCGCGATCCCGATCGCCACGTTGGTGTGACCCTCGCGCCACGCGCGCCCGAACGTGTCGGTCACGATCACGGCGACGGTCGCTCCGGTCGCCGCGCGGAACGACTCGCGCAGGCGTGCCGCCGACGCGTCGGGGTCCACTGGCAGCAGGATGACGGTGTCCGGCGCGCCGGCGTTCGAACGATCGACACCCGCGTTCGCGCACACGAAACCGTGGCGCGTCTCGCAAATGAGGATGCCTCGCTCCCAGCGCACGATCTTCGCGCACTCCGACAGCACGACCTCGAGCTGGCGCGCGTCCTTGCCGGACTCGGCCGCCATCGCAAGCGCGCGCTCGCCGGGCACGACGTCGGGCAGATGGACGATGCGCCCCTCGCTCTTCGACACGATCTTCTGCGCGATGACCACGACGTCGCCGTCGCGGATCTCGTCGCGCTGACTACGCACCGCGCTCTGGATGAGCTTCGCCAGATCGTTGCTGGGCACGATCTCCGGCAGTCCGTTCACGGCGGTCACGATGAGCTGCGTCACGGTTTCCTCATACGATGTGCGCCATGTTGACACTCGGCTGGAAAGCGTCCGCGGAGCAGTTCGCGCCCACCGCTCTTCTGGACTACGGCGTGCTCGCCGAGGAGCTCGGCTTCGACAGCGTCGTCGTGAGCGATCACTTCCATCCGTGGCGCGACACCGGAGGCCACGCGCCCTTCTCGTGGGCCTGGCTCGGCGCGCTCGGCGCCAAAACCTCGCGCGTGCGAATGGGCACGAGCGTGGTAACGCCGACCTTCCGCTATCACCCCGCGATCGTGGCGCAGGCGGCGGCGACGCTCGCGCTCATGTTCCCGGACCGTTTCTTCCTGGGCGTCGGCTCCGGCGAGTCGATGAACGAGACGCCGGTCCTCGCGACGGAGTGGCCCGAGCCCGCCGAGCGCTTCCGCCGGCTGCGCGAGGCCGTGAAGCTCATGAAGCAACTCTGGTCGGACGACTACGTCACGTTCGAGGGGAAGTACTTCAAGACGCGTGCCGCGAAGATCTTCGACAAGCCAAAGGACGGCGTGCCGCTGTACATCGCCGCGGCCGGACCGCAGACCGCGACCTACGCCGGGAAAGAGGCGGACGGCTTCATCTGCACCAGCGGCAAGGGCGACGAGCTCTACCGCGAGACGCTGCTCCCGGCCGTGGAGACCGGCGCGCGTGAGGCCGGGCGCGATCCGGCCAAGATCGAGCGGACCATCGAAATGAAGGTGTCGTTCGACAAAGACCGCGACCGCGCGATGGCCGACACGCGCGAGTGGGCCGCGCTGGCGCTGCCGGCGGAGGACAAGGCCGGCGTCGAGGACCCGCGCGAGATGGAGCGCCGCGCGGAGGCCGCCGCCGACCGCGCGCACACGCGGTTCATCGTCTCCACCGATCCCGACGAGCACGTCGAGAAGATCCGCCGCTACATCGAATGGGGCTTCACGCACCTCGTCTTCCACTTCCCGGGCAAGGATCAGGAGCGTGCGATGCGCCTGTATGCGCGCGAGATCCTCCCGCGCCTGCGTGGCTAGCCTCTCGGCCTCGGCGCGCGAGCTTCTTACGACCGCGCGGGTCGCGCACCTCGCGACCTCCGACCAGTACGCGCGACCACACGTCGTGCCCGTCGCCTTCGTGTGGCACGAGCCGCTGCTCTACACGCCGCTCGATCGCAAGCCGAAGCGCGATGACGACTGGCACGCGCTCCGACGGGTGCGCAACATCGAAACGAACGGCCGCGTCGCGATCGTCGTCGACCGCTACGACGAGGATTGGTCTCAGCTCGCCTGGGTGCTACTCGAGGGCGTGGCGACGATCATCGAGAGCGGGCCGGAGCGCGATCAGGCCGCGGCATCGCTCCGAGAGAAGTACGCGCAGTACGAGCGCCTTTCGCTCGATGGCCGTCCGGTCGTCCGCATCGAGATCGAGCGCAGCGCCGAGTGGTCCAGCGCCGCGCCTTCGGCCTAGGCGCTCCGGCTTCTAGACTCCCGTCTCTCATGGAGTTCGGGTTCACCCTGAAGCCGGACGTGACGTTCGAGCGCGCGGTCAGCCTCGCGCGTCTCGCGGAGCGCAGCGGCTTCACGTATGGCTGGGTCTTCGATAGCCACGTGCTCTGGAAGGAGCCCTACGTGCTCCTCACGCTGATGGCGCAGAACACCGAGCGCATGCGACTGGGAACATGCGTGACGAATCCCGCGACGCGCGAGCCGTCGGTGACCGCGAGCACGCTCGCGGTGCTGCAGCTGCTCAGCAAGGGACGCATGGACCTGGGCATCGGCCGCGGCGACTCGGCCCGGCGTGTTCTCGGCAAAGCGCCGACGACCCTCGCGATGCTCGAGGAGGCGACGCAGGTGATCCGCGAGCTCTGCGAGGGACGCGAGGTGAGCTACGAGGGCGCGACGCTCCGCCTCGACTGGGCCGAGAAATACCGCCTGCCGGTGTGGATCGCCGGCTACGGCCCGAAGGCGCTCGAGCTCACCGGCCGCGTGGCGGACGGCGCGATCATCCAGCTGGCCGACCCGAGCCTGGTGGGCTGGTGCGTCGGTCTCTTGCGTCAGGGCGCGCGCGCTGCCGGCCGCGATCCGAACGCGGTCGCGGTGATGGCGGCGGCCCCCGCGCATCTGGGGGACCGCAAACGCGCACTCGACGCCGTGCGCTGGTTCCCCGCCCTGGTGAGCAACCACGTCGTCGATCTCGTGAAGCGCTACGGGGAGCAGGGTCTGCCGCCGGACCTGACCGCGTACGTCCGCGATCGACCCGGATACGACTACCAGCACCACGCCGAATCGGGATCTTCGAACGCCGCGTTCGTCGACGATGAGTCGGTGGAGCGCTTCTGTGTGATCGGCGATACAAAAGACCACGTCGCCAAGCTGCGAAAGCTGGCGCAGGTCGGCGTGAAGCAGTTCAACATCTACCTCATGAGCGGCAACGAGGAGGAGATCCTCGAGGCCTACGGCCGCGAAATAATCCCCGCGCTGAGGGATGTGTCGCCGGCGCTCACTGCCTAACGTCATCTCACGCGGGGCGTCCCGGCTCCGTTCTAGTTCATGAACGGAGGTAGAGATGGAGCTTCTCATCGCGGTCGGAGCGCTCAGCGTCCTTGGTGCCCTGGCGAACCTCTTCGG
>JBDUCG010000091.1:0-6832 GCA_040003565.1 Chloroflexota bacterium
GCGGCCTTCGCGCGCCTCGGCCTGCGACAGCTCGAGCAGATCGCGCCGGCCATCGATCTCGCGATCGGCGTGTCCGCGTTCAACCGCCAGGACCTCGACGACATGGGCTATCGGAAGACGGCCCACGTGCCCATCCTCATCGACTGGAAGCTCTACGACACGCCGCCCGACCCGGCGGTGCTCGCGCGGTGGAGCGTCTTCGGACGCAAGCTCCTGTTCGTCGGCCGTATCTCGCCGAACAAGCGGCACGACGACCTACTCCGGATGTTCGCGTACTACCGCGCCGTGATCGACAAGGAGGCGCAGCTGCTGCTGGTCGGCTCGTACCGCGACCACCGCGAGTACTACGCGCGCCTGCGGGAGCTGCAGCGCACCCTCGGGCTCGAGACCGCCGTGACGTTCACCGGTACGGTGAGCCAGGCCGAGCTGGTCGCCTATTACCGAGCGGCGGACACGTTCGTCTCGCTGTCGGAACACGAGGGCTTCGGCGTTCCGCTGCTCGAGGCGATGCGCTTCGATCTGCCCGTTGTCGCATACGACGCGGGCGCGATCGGCGAGACCGTCGGCGGCGCCGGCGTGCTGCTGCAGGAGCGCGATCTCGCACAGGCCGCCGAAGCCGCGGCGCTGGTGAGCGAGGACGCTCCGCTTCGCGCGAAGCTCGCTGCCGCGGGCCGCCGACGCGTCGCCGACTTCGACACCGAGAAGGTCGCACTGCGCACGCGCGAGGTGCTCGGACTGTGACCGGGTCCCGAGGCGTTTCCGCGACCGCGGCGGGCGTGCTCATCGTCGTGCTCGCCGCGCTCGTGCTGCTGCGTGGGCTGGGAGCGACACCGGCTGCGACAGGCAGTTCGACCCCAGGCGCGGCCGTTGGCACGACCCCGTCGGCGTCACCGATCGCTTCCGCGCCAACGGTCCCGACCGCGGCTGCGCCAGCGACGCTGCGTGGCCAGTGGGCCAACCCGAAGTACGGCTACATCGTCGTCCTGCCCGAGCCGTATCACGTCTCCGCGCGGTTGACCCGCGAGTTCGCCAGCCAGCATCCAGCGGCGCGGGACGCGTTCACCGTCCTGACGCCCGCGGAAGAGGACGCCGCGTCGCAAGGTGAGGACTGCGAAGTCGGTTGCCGCGCGCTGAACCACGCGGCCGTCGTCCTGATCTACACCGACGCGGGATCGATGACCCCACGGCAGTGGCACCAAGCCGGGAATACTCCCGGTTCGCCCGGCACGTTGACGGATCTGACGATCGGCGGACGCCCTGCCCTCAAGATCGAGCCCTCCGGAAAGTACGAGGTCATGTACGTGGTCGCGGACGGGAAGGGCCGCATGTTCCATCTCGCGTACGAGCTCTTCCATATTGCGAACCCGCCGGCCGGAGCGAGTCGCGACAAGCTTGACCAGATCATCGCGTCCTTCCGCTTCATCTAGCGCACCGCCGCTTCCGAGATTCCGTCTCTTGGCTAACTTGGTATACTGCATTTAGCCGGATAGGCCGTACTGGAGGGTCGCTGTGGCAGTCAGCGTGCGCGCCAAGGCGAAGACGGGGCCACAGCGGGGCGGATCGAAGCAGGAGCGAACGCCCAGCGTCGATGACTTCACGTTCGAGAAGAAGCCGTTGTACTCGCCGGCCGACGTCGCGCGGATCCTCGATGTGAGCGACCAGACCGTGCTGGACTGGATCCACAGCGAGCGGCTCTTCGCAGCCCAGATCGGCCCTCGGCTGTTCCGCATTCCCCTCGCGTCGCTGATGCAGTTCCTCGGCGTGCCGCCGCGGATCTCGTGGGCGCGCGGTCGTAAGGCTCGCCGGATCGATGACGCTCAGTTCGACCGCGCCGAACCGCGCCGTGCCAAGCCCGACCGCATCGGGCGGTAAGAATGCCTTTCTTGCAGACGGCGGCGAGCTTCACACAGGCACTCGACGAGATCACCAAGCAGTTGGGTAAGTACGGCGAGGTCGAGGTAAGTGACGACGAGGGCAGACGACGACGAAATATCGGTTTCCTCTTGAAGGTGCCCGGATACGGATTGCCGACCGCCGCGCTGCTCGACTACCGCGAACGGTACAAGCGAAGCGCGCAAGGATGGTTGCGCGACTCGTACGTATTCGAATACCGAACGCCGGCGCCGCGCAGTCGTCGCGCCCACCATCAACACGTCGGTTGGGGTATTCATCAGCACTGCGAACCGCCGGGCATAGCCTCTACCGCTCATCACGCGGACCATGAGCGCCTGCTGTTGTCGACGCACCTGGACTTCATCGGTCTGTATGAGCGCTCCGAGCCGGTTCGCTGCCTTGGTCTGAAGCTCGTCTCTTGAGCGAGCGCCTCCGCATCGCCGACCAGTTCGTGCCGACGCTCGCGTACGGCGACGCGATCGGGAACGACGCGTTCGAGCTGCAGCGCCTCTTCTGGTCGCGCAGCGTGCAGTCCGAGATCTTCGTCGACGAGGCGAAGCCCGAGGTGCGCGCGTTCGCGCGCTCGTGGCGCGACCTGCGGCCCGAGCGCAGCGCCGGCAATCTGCTGATGATCCACATGTCGATGGGCAACGACGCCATCGACGAGGTCGCGAAGCTGCCGTTCCGCAAGGCCGTCGTCTATCACAACATCACGCCGGCGCGGTACTTCAGCGGATCCAACCCGACCGCCGAGAAGTACTCGGAGATCGGCCGGCGCCAGCTGAAGGATCTCGCCGCGCAGGCCGAGCTCGGCATCGCCGACAGCGAGTTCAACCGGCGCGAGCTCGAGGAGCTCGGCTACGCGAAGACCGCGGTCGTGCCGATCATCGTCGACTGGTCGGCCTTCGACGTCGAGCCTGATCCGGCGGTGATGCGCGCGCTCTCCGAAGAGCGGACGTCGATCGTCACGGTCGGGCAGCTGCTGCCGCACAAGGGGATCCACGACGTCGTCGCGGCGTTCGCCCGCTACCGCGAGCGCGACCGCGGCGCGCGCCTGTATCTCGTCGGATCGACCGCGATGTCGGAGCAGTACACCAGCCGCCTGCACGCGGACGTGCAGCGTCTCGGGCTTGCCGACGCGGTGACGTTCACCGGCAGCGTGCCCATCGAATCGCTGGTCGCGTACTACCGCGGTGCCACCGCGCTCCTCACGCTCTCGGAGCACGAGGGCTTCTGCGTCCCGCTGCTCGAGGCGATGCGCAGCGATCTGCCGATCGTCGCGCACGCTGCGGGCGCGATCCCCGACACGCTCGGCGACGCCGGCATCCTGTTGCAGGACAAGACGCCGGAGGCGGTGGCAGCGGCGCTCGAGCGGGTCGTCGGCGATCAGGCGGTGCGTCGCGACCTCATCGCGAAGGGCCGCGTCCGTCTCGCGGAGTTCACGCCCGAGCGCGTCGCGGAGCGGCTGCGTGACGCGCTGGCGCTGGCTGGCTGGGACCTGCCCGAGCGCCGCACGCGGAAGGTCGTGGTGCTCTCGAGCGACCAGCGCTGCGGCATCCACCACTACGCGCTCTCGCTCGCGGACGGACTGCGACAGGGCGGCCACGACGTGACATTCGTCGGCGTCAAGCATCTCGATAAGCGCGATCTCGCCGCGAAGGTGAGGCACATCGCGGGCGACACCGAAGCCGTGATCGTCGAGCACGAGCACGGCATCTTCTCCGACGTGCCGTTCGTGCGCGCGCTCATCTCGCTCTGGCGGCGCAAGATCCCGGTCACGCTGTCGATGCACGAGATCGAGCCCGAGAAGTTCCACCACTTCCGTCTGATCTCGAGCGCGCTCCATTACCGGCCGCGGTACGGCAAGTTCCTCGAGTTCGTCCGCGCGTGGTGGGTGACGCTGCGCATCGCGAACTGGTTCCTCCGTTACCGCGCCG
Source organism: Chloroflexota bacterium (assembly GCA_040003565.1). GTDB lineage: Bacteria > Chloroflexota > Limnocylindria > P2-11E > P2-11E > CF-39. The sequence goes on from JBDUCG010000091.1 coordinate 3,831, forward strand.
TGCTCGCGTTCATGGGCGCCATCCCGGTGCACCTGGTGACGCATTCCGAGCGCTCGCAGCGCTGGGTCACGCTGCTGAGCGACGATCAGCGCAAGCTGGAGCGCTTCCCGCTCGTGCTCGTCCCGCTCGAAGACACCGAGCTGCCGAAGGACGACACCGAGAAGCGCGCGCTGCGGAAGCGGCTCGGGCTGCCGGTCGACAAGTTCATCTTCGTGTCGCCGGGATTCTTCTTCCGCCGCAAGCGCTTCACGCAGGTGATCGCAGCCGCGCCGCGCGACAGCGTTGTCGTTCTCTCCGGCACGCGTTCGGGCAACGAGCCGGAATACTTCGACGAGGTGATGGAGTACATCAAGGAGCGCGGCTTCACCAATGTCGTCGTCAACACCGACTACGAGACGATGGGCCAGTACGTCGCCGCCGCCGACTGCGTCGTCCTCTATTACGAGGACGTCTTCCAGAGCGCGGTCGCCGCGCAGGCCGTCTGGGCGGGACTGCCCTGCATCTTCTCCGAGGCCCGGGGCTTCGAGGTCTATCACGGCGCCGGTCTGGTCGCGCGCGACAGCGGCGAGCTCGCGGAGCACATGCGCGAGATCCAGAAGCCCGAAACCTACGCGCGCCTCCGCGCGCGCGTGCGCTATCTCCAGCGGATGCTCGCGCCCGAGCGCAATGCGGACCGCTACCTGACGCGGATCCCTTGAGCGACATCCTCGTCGTCGTCCAGCGCTTCGGTGCTGAAGTCGTGGGCGGATCCGAGGGCCATGCGCGCGTCGTCGCGTCTCGTCTCGCGCGCACGCACCACGTCGAGATCGCCACCACCACCGCTGCGGACTACTGGACGTGGGCGCCCTACTACCCGGCCGGCACGAGCGAGCTCGACGGGCTGCGTGTTCACCGCTTCCCGGTCGTGGAGGGACGCGATCCGGAGTTCAAGGCGTTCGAGTCGAAAGTGCTGAGCGAAGAGCACGCGCTCGCTGACGAGGAGGAGTGGCTCCGCCGCCAGGGGCCGCACTGCCCCGACCTGCTGGAGTTCCTGAAGGACGACGGCGCGCGGTACGACGCCGTCCTCTTCTACACCTACATCTACCAGCCGACAGCGCTCGGCGTGCCGATCGTTCCCGAACGGGCCGCGTTGATCTCGACCGCGCACGACGAGGCGCCGCTGCGTCTCGCGCCGTACCGCGCGCTGTTCCACCTGCCGCGCGCCTTCGGATTCCTCACGCCCGAGGAGCGCGACCTGGTGCATCGCACGTTCCGCAACGAGCACATCCCGCACGAGACGCTCGGCCTCGGACTCGATGCGCCCGGCGCGTTCGACGTCGCCGCGTTCCGCGCGTCGCACCAGCTCGAGGGGCCGCTCGTCCTCTACCTCGGCCAGGTCAGCGAGGGCAAGGGCTGCGGCGAGCTTCTCGCCGCCTGGACCGCATACCGGTCGCGCCCGCAGGCTCGGCCGGCGACGCTGGTGCTCGCGGGGACGGTGCGCATGGAGCTGCCCGATCGCAGCGACGTCGTCGCGCTCGGTCGCATCCCCGACGCGGAGAAGTACGCCGCGCTCGCGGCGGCCGATGCGCTCGTGCTGCCGTCGCGCTTCGAGAGCCTGGGCATCGTGCTGCTCGAGTCCTGGCAGGTCGGGACGCCGGTGGTCGTTCGCGCGGACAATCCGGTCACCGCTGGACAGGTCGCGCGCTCCGGCGGCGGGATCGCGTACCGCGGCGCGGACGACTTCGGTGACGCGCTCGATCGCGCGATCGCCGCGCGTGACGCCCTCGGCGCCGCTGGGCGCGCCTGGGTCGAGCGCGAATCGTCGTGGGATGCGTTCGACGCGCGTCTCGAGCAGCTCGTGGCGCTGACCGCCGGATGACGAACCCGAGCCTCATGGTCGTCGTGCAGCGCTACGGCGACGTCGGCGGTGGCGGCGCGGAGGTGCATGCGCGGTCCGTCGTCCAGCGCCTCGCGCCGCACTTCAACATCGAAGTCGCAACGACGACGGCGCGCGACTACTGGACGTGGACGAACGAGTTCACGGCGGGGCTCACGGCCGTCGACGGGATCCCGGTCCACCGTTTCGCCGTGGAGCGCGGACGCGCGCGCGACTTCCGGCTTCACGAGCGGCGTGCGTTCTCGCGGACGCACACGCTCGCCGACGAACGCGCGTTCGTCGAGGCGCAGGGTCCCGTCGCGCCCGACCTGCTCGAGCACGTGAACAAGCGCGGTCGGCAGGTCGATCACGTGCTCTTCTTCACCTACATCTACTACCCGACCGTGCTCGGCCTTCCGCTCGCGCCGGAGCGCGCCGTGCTCGTTCCGACGGCGCACGACGAGCCCGCGATCCGGCTCGCGATCTACAAGCCCGTGTTCTGCGCCCCGCGCGCGATCGCGTTCAACACCGCCGAGGAGCGCGCGATGGTGCACCGCCTCTTCCAGAACGAGCGCGTGCCGAACGAGATCGTCGGCGTCGGTGTCGACGTGCCCGCGGACCGGTCTGCGGACCGCTTCCGGCAGCGCTACGCGATCGAGGGTCCGTACTTCCTGTACGTCGGCCGCATCGTCGAGAGCAAGCAGTGCGGGCAGCTGTTCGATGCGTTCGCGCGCTGGCAGGATGCGCGCGGCACGCGCGCGACCCTGGTGCTGATGGGTCATCGCGAGATGCCGGTGCCCGACCGCCCCGACATCCGTTTGCTCGGGCGCACCTCCGACGAGGACAAGTTCGACGCGCTCGCGGGCTGCGCCGCGCTCGTGCAGCCGAGCCTGCTCGAGTCGCTCTCGATCATCGCGCTCGAGGCGTGGGCCTGCGCGCGGCCGGTGATCTGCGATGCGCGCTCGCCGGTGGTGTGGGGGATGACCTATCGGGCCGGTGCCGGCCTCGCGTACCGCAGCGCTGCTGAGTACGCGGAGATCTCGGAGATGCTCATCGCCCGTCCGCTGCTCGCGTCGCGCCTTGGCGCCTCAGGCCAGTCCTTCGTCGAGCGGACCTACACCTGGCCGCGCGTGGTCGAGACGTATCT